>JAURKF010000226.1 GCA_030831885.1 Flavobacteriales bacterium | reverse complement strand
CTTTCCGCGCTGCAATAACACTACTCCGCCCGATAAAACATCTGCATGGGATAACATGCGCTCTGAATCTGCTTTCACTTTATTAATGCTGATACTCCCTTCCTGAAGAGATCGTCGTGCTTCACCATTGGACTTCATAAAACCGCTTTTCACCATTGCATCGACAATATTCAGTCCGGCCGACAACTCATCAGCACCAACACTTCCCTGTGGCACACCTTCGAAAATCTCCATGAGCGTTTCACCGGTAAGGTTGCGCAAATCTTCATCAGTACTCTTACCAAATAAAATTTCCGAAGCTGCAACCGCAGCCTCATAATCAACCATTGAATGTACTCGGCATGTAATGTCCTTAGCCAACGCCTTCTGCATAGGACGTTTTCCCGGATCTTGCTTTTGCTCAGCCTCTAATGCTTCAATCTCTTCTAGAGTCATGAGCGTGAAAATTCGGATATATGTAGAGACATCGGCATCACTGGCATTCAACCAGAACTGATAAAACTTGTAGGGTGAGGTACGCTTTGGATCTAGCCAGATATTTCCACCCTCCGTCTTCCCAAATTTAGTTCCGTCGGATTTCTTGATGAGAGGCGTGGTGAGTGCGAATGCCTGTCCTCCATCTTTGCGGCGAATCAACTCCGTTCCCGTTACAATATTCCCCCACTGATCACTACCTCCCATCTGTAACATCACCCCCTTATTCTTCCACAAATAATAAAAATCATAGCCTTGCACAAGCTGATAACTGAATTCAGTAAATGACATTCCCGTTTCCAATCGGTTCTTCACCGAATCCTTCGCCATCATATAATTCACGCTAATGTGCTTGCCTACATCACGTATGAATTCCAAAAAACCAAACGACTTGAACCAGTCGTAGTTGTTGACCATTTCGGCAGAATTCTGCCCACAATCAAAATTCAAAAACTTCTCAATTTGTTTTTGCTGACAAGTTTGATTGTGTCGAAGCGTTTCTTCATCAAGCAAATTACGCTCTGCACTTTTGCCACTGGGATCTCCCACCATTCCGGTAGCTCCCCCTATTAATGCCATTGGTTTATGTCCACACTGTTGGAAGTGCAATAAGGTCATAATTTGAACGAGGTTGCCTACACCCAGTGAATCGGCAGTAGGATCAAAGCCTATATAACCGCGTGCCATCCCCTTCTGGAGCTCCTCCTCCGTGCCCGGCATGACATCGTGTAGCATGCCTCGCCACTTCAATTCTTCGATAAAATTCTTCTTGATCATAGTCGGTTACAAAATTACCACGTCATAGCGCGCTCACCACTTCTTCGAGTTTAATTCCACGTGAACCCTTTATCAAAACTACATGGCCACGAATTGCATGTGACTCCAAATAGGATTTTGCTTCTTGATTGTTTTCGAAAACTGCAAAATCTCCCTCTTTCCATATGGATTGAAAAATTGGACCAACCAAAATACCATGAAGACCCAAGCGCTTTGCAACATCAATAATATGCCTGTGTTCTGATGCCCCAAGCTCGCCTAACTCCAACATATCGCCAATTACAAAAAATTTTTTCTCCGCAGTTTGTTTGCTAAGTGCTTCTAGTGCAAATTCTAAACTCGTGGGATTTGCATTATAAGCATCCAGTATCAGAATATTGTGCTCTGTTCGCTTTACTTGCGAACGATTATTCTCGGGTGAGTATGCACAAATCGCAGAATGAATCTGATCATTCGAAACACCAAAATATTCGCCTATCGCTATGGCGGATGCAATATTGAACAGATTATACGCACCTGCCAACTGAGTGGTATATTCATTTACTACATCCGTGTTACGATGTGAATATACTAGCGTAGGACTTTCAGAAATACATCCCAGCTTGCTACTTGAATATGGAATTATTTTCATGCCTTCGGATGCCAGTCTAAGTTTTTCCAAATCAATATTCACGAAAATGTGGCCCCCTGCATAATTCACATAGTCATATAGTTCTTTCTTTCCCTTGACAACCCCCTCCTCTCCACCAAAGCCTTCTAAATGAGCCTTGCCCATATTGGTTATTAGCGCATGCGTTGGCATTGCATATTCACAATAACTGCGTATCTCTCCCTGATGATTGGCTCCCATTTCTATAATTGCCACTTCACAATCAGCAGGAATAGCCAATAAGGTTAATGGCACTCCTATGTGATTATTAAAATTACCTTGAGTCGCACTAACTCGAAATTTACGTGACAACACATCGCGAACTAACTCCTTCGTGGTTGTCTTTCCATTGCTGCCGGTTATAGCAATAAACGGAATGTGCAAGCTTTCACGATACATTTTTGCAACCCGCTGAAGAGCTTGTAATACATCTTCAACCAAAACCATCCTCGGATCTGATGGCTGTTGAGGTTCATCAATCACCACCATTGAAGCACCAAGTTCAAGTGCTTTAGCTGCAAACGCATTACCATTGAAATTACCGCCCTTCAACGCGAAAAAAATATCGCCATCGCCAATTTTACGGGTGTCTGTGGTTACTCTGCGTACTTTAAGAAAGTGATTAAATATTTGCTCAATCATATGCTAAAAGTAAAAACCCCAATCTATCCGATTGGGGTTTTTCATATAGAAGTTTAAACAACTGATTTCTTATTCTTGAGCAGCAATACCCGTTGGACTACCCAAACGATCCATTGCACAACGGAAACCAAGAGTGGACATGGATCGACGTTCATCCAGGAATCTACGTGTTCCAGGCACAGTATAATAAGCACGATCTCTCCAGTTTCCTCCTTTGTAAACGCGTGAGCGATCATTGATCAAGGTGGTAACACCTGACTCATACATGCGGTTTGGATCTTGTTCCTTTTCGGTATCGTTATAGAAGATACTACTATTGAAATCACCATCCCGATAGTCTATATAATCGGCCTTACGATAATTACGACGATCAATATTCTCCTCAACAGAAACGTTTCTGCGCTTCACTTCTCCCGGGGCATTTACGATATAATCCGACATTCCATCACGCAAATCGGATGCAATCAAATCTTCCGAATCAACGACTAACTCCATTGCCTCCTGCATGAAATCCTGGGCCTCTTCATCCTTTCTCACTTTTAATAAACTGTCTGCCTGTGCTACTTTTCCGGTGCACTGTTCAATCAGCTTCATAGAAGTTTCAGTTAGTCGTGGTCCCGCCTTTTCCTGATAATTTCTCAGGAAATTTGCTACACCTCCGACATCATAGTAATTCTTGTCGTACTTGTCTGCAAAACTTCCATCACTGTTCAGCACGCGTGTTTTGTAAACGTTACCACGGAATGGACGAAACTCACTCTTATCTTCAGGGGAAAGCGGACGATAAACATCCATTACCCATTCCGAAACATTTCCCGCCATGTTATACAAACCATAGTCGTTTGGAGGATAGGCGTATACCGGTGCAGTAACATCCGCATTATCATTAAGATAACCTGCTACCCCCATGTAATCACCCGATCCACGAACAAAATTTGCACGGATAGTTCCAAAAAAACGTCCACCTGCATCATCGCTACGCACATAGTGACCATTCCATGGGTAGGTGCGACGTTCGGTAATCAATTCCTGCTCAGAATTCCCTATCAGGCCCAACGCAGCATATTCCCACTCCGCTTCAGTGGGCAAGCGGTAACGAGGTAAAACGATTCCATCCGACATTGTAACAAGACGTGTTCCTGTGCCCTTCGGATTGTAATCCTTTAACCCGCCCGAAGCAGCATCTCCGGTGTACTGACCGGAAAGGTATGAATCGGTAGTAAAATGCTCTTCGTCAGCCTGACCAGAAGGATTGAAAGACATCAACCCTTCGCGGATGAGAATTAATTCATTAACGCGGTCTGTTCGCCAAACACAATACTCGCTTGCTTGTAACCAACTTACACCCACTACAGGATAGTCGCGGTAGGCCGGGTGACGCAAGTAATAATCCACAAAGGGTTCATTGTATTCCGTGACTTCACGCCAAATATTTGTATCAGGCAGGGCTCTATTTACAAGCTCAGGATACGTTTCACTGTATACGAGTTTCAACCAATACAAATAGTCGTTCCAATACTGATTGGTTACTTCGGTTTCATCCATGTAAAATGAAGAAACAGTAACCCTGCGTGGGATGTTATCCCAACTGAATGTAACATCATCCTCCACACGACCCATTGCGAACGTTCCGCCCTCCACCAGCACAAGGCCTGGACCGGTTTCCTGCTCAATAAAGTCCTGACGCTCGAATCCTCCGTTTTTTTCATCGTTGTAATACCAACCGGTGGCACCGGAGCTCTCTTTTTCGCACGATGTGAAGGTGGACGCTACTGCAATGGCGGCCAATCCGAAGAACATCCTAGAAACGGTTTTCATGATTTCCTTTGATTTTGATGGTTCGTTTTTATCGTTTAAACAGTGTATTCAACTAGAAAGAAGGACAAGGTATTGTCCTAAACTTCTTTTTTTTCTGGCGACATTCGAAATAAATACCCAATGAAATCTCATGAGAACCGCCTGTGGACGGCGTGAGCTCAGAAATAGTTATGTCATAACTATACCCGAAACGCACCACGTCCGTATGAATTCCAATGGTAGCAATGAAGGCATCACGATAGGTCTGACCGAAGAGCAATCCCCGAAACCAAACTCCACCAACTAGAGGTCCCTTGCTCACATACAGCCCCAAATTCAACTGCTGAAATTCGCCTTGACGACGATATAATACATTTGGAGACAAGCGAGCATCGTTATCACGACTCTTTTTCTCAATTGGAATAACTGCACCTGCATGCACAGTGTATTTCATTGGCAAACGACTCGTGCCGAGAATTAGCGATTCATTAGGCTCGTTGAGGTGATGAACAGCCACTCCGCCATAAAACTTATCACTAAAGCCCAAAAGTCCACCTGAAAAATCGATTGCTCTTACCTGTCCTCCGCGCTGAACATCATTCGTTTGATAGATGAAGCCCTTGCGAGGGTCAATCATATCACCAAACGTTAACTTACTCCAATCCAATGTTTTCTGAAAATAGCTCGCCTGTAGCCCTGCCTTTAATGTAAACTTACGAGAAATGGGACGCTGATAAGAGTAAATACCACTAAGTGTTGTCGTATTGAGTGTGCCTTGAGCTGCACGATCATTCATGACAAGAAGACCCAAACCACCTTGGATTGTATTCACATGCTGATCGTAAGAAGCTGAGGTGGTGACGAAATTACCTGTAAGCGAAGGCCATTGATTACGGTAGTTCATCACCAAACGCGGACAACGATCAGATCCCGCATATGCTGGATTCAAGTATAGAGGATTGGCGTAAAACTGAGTAAACTCGGGATCCTGAGCCCGCAAGTCGGAAAAACTTACCAAAACCGTCAGAAAAACAAGAATCAGTCTAAAACGTTTGTTCATAGCGAAACGATTTCTTTTTAGGTGGTTGAAAAGAATTAGCAATTATACAACATTTTTGCGAGGAAAAAAATTGCGTACTGATAACAATATCAAGACTGCGAAATGGTTAATGCCGTTGCGCCAAATCCAAAATTTGCATGAATTCACTCCATAAACTACTGATAATATGTGCTTTAATAACATTCAAAGAGGTTCAATGCCAAACATCTGAAACTATAATCATCCAGAAAAAGTTACAATGGAAGGAAAACAATAGCTCTAAATCATATCGAATAGATGCAGAATCCTTCGAAGGTGCAGTTCTTTCAAGCCATTTCGGTAACCTACCATCAATTGTACACAAGCAAGAGTTAAAAAAATTCGGCCAAATAACCGCAGTACAAGTTGTTGCATTGAACTCGGCATCTGCCCAAGGCCTAATAGTCGGTGAAGAATCTGCAATCCTCAGCAACAATTGGAACTACAACGTGCGGATAACGGATGCCCGAGGAAAGCCACATTTATTGGTGGAAGTTCTGCCATTACGAAAAACATCTTCAGGAATAGAAAAAATCATAGAAGTTGAAATTACAATCGAGTGGGAACCGGGGCCCAAAGCAACCAATAAAATGCTCGATTTCACGAATCAGTCTGCATTAAGCGAAGGCACATGGTACAAGATAGCTGTTTCCAGGGATGGTGTATATAAAATCGACAAGAACACTTTTAACCAGTTGGGGGTTGATATCGATGCGCTGAATCCGCAAGCCATTAACATTTATGGAAATGGAGGTGATTTACTGCCGGCATCCAATGCGCAATCCCGTTATGACGATCTGCAGAAGTGCGCAGTCCTTTTTCAAGGTGAATCGGATAATGTATTTCAAGACAACGATTACATCTTGTTTTACGGTAAAGGTCCCGATTCCTGGAGACTCGAATTGGACTCAGAAACTGGTCGCAACCGCTGGCGTCATAACAAGCATTACTATTCAGATTCCGCCTACTACTTCATTCGAATTGATGACACCGAACCATTGCGAATTCAGCCATCTATCCTTTCAGATTTGCCCGCCACACATACCATTAATCAATTTCAAGACTTTCAATTCATTGAAACGGACCTCTACAACATAGGGCGAACAGGGCGCGAATTCTATGGAGAACAATACGACGTAAACACAACCGGCTCTTACAGCTTCTCAATGCCCAATCTTGTATCTCAAACGGAAGCCCTATTAGAAGCAAATCTAGTCGTTCGATCTATGGGAGGGCCAAGTAACTGGACGGTCAATGTAGCAGGAAGTTCAGATGAAACTTCACCGGTAAGCACAGGCGATGGTGTTTTGTCGGCTGTTGCCACCTCCGAACGTCTCTCATTGCCATTCAATCCATCCGGTTCATCGGTAACCGTCAATCTTCAATTCAATAAGTACAGCAATACCGATGAAGTCATTGGCTGGGTTGACTACCTGCGCCTGAATGCAACACGATTGCTTTCAATGAGCGGATCTCAAATGCGCTTTCGCGACACGCTAAGCATGGGCCCTGGGAATGTCGGACTATTCCAAATTAGCAATGCGTCAACCATAGCTCAAGTTTG
>JAURKF010000225.1 GCA_030831885.1 Flavobacteriales bacterium | reverse complement strand
TGCCGACACAACTTTCATTGTGAAGGGATATAATGTTTTCGAGTGTCCTGTTTACGATACGCTCAGCTACGTGATGCACCCTAATCCGGTTATGCAGTTGCTGGGTGAGAGCTACATATGTGAGTTGGATACAGCAACGCTTTTGGCTTCGGGAATTGATTATGTAATGTGGAATGGCGTATTCGGCTATGGTGTTTTTGATGTTACTCCTGCTTATGATAGTTTGATTACGGGGATTGGATATAATGTTTTTGGCTGCACCGATACTGCTCAAATTTTTATTGAGGTGGATCCTGCTCCTGTTATCAACTTTATTGGAGATGATAATATCTGCGCCGGGGAATCAGGTTTTCTCGAGGTAACAACCAATGGTGTGTATTTTCAATGGTCCGATGGTAATCTTCAATCAGTTATTCCTGTACAACCGGCTGACGATACCTCGTATGTCGTTATTGCGGTGGCTTCAAATGGTTGCGACCGAACTTCGGTTTTTAACGTAACCGTTAACGATTATCCAATAATCGGATATGACGGCAACACGACCGCTTGCTTTGGGGATGAACTTTCTCTTAATGCCTTCGGAGCCGATTCTTTTACCTGGAGTAATGGCTTGAGCGGAGATTCAATAGTCTATGTACCATTCAACACTTCGATACTTCGTTTGTTTGGTAATTCGAATGATTGTATAACTCAATTGCCAATTTCTATTACTGTAAATGAACGGCCTGCTGTTCACTTTGAGTTTCTGGCCGATACACTGTGTGAAAGTAGTTCCGGTGTATCCTGGATTTCCAGTCCGCTGGGCGGACAGCTTTCAGGCGACGGGGTAGTAAACAACTGGTTCGATCTCGGTTCTGCTCAGCAGGGAGTAAATGCAGTTACCTATTCGTTTACCAATGAGTTCAATTGCACAGCTAGTGTAACGGACGAGTTGGTTGTGGAGCAATGCATTGATATTTCGGAGCAGCCTGCTGCGGATGTTGAGTTATATCCGAATCCCTTTGTTGAGGAGTTATTTCTTCAATCATCCGGTGAATTCACTCATGCATTTATCAGAAGCGCAAGCGGAGAATTGGTGTGGTCAGGAAAAATTCAGGGTAGGATGAATGTTTCTTCCGAAACCTGGGCTTCGGGTGTTTACTTCATCGAGCTTCAGTCTGGAAATAATGCGGTGACCAAGCGGGTAGTGAAATTGTAATTGCCCTTTTTCAGGACAAAAACCATTTCATGGATTGACTCAGTTTGCTTTTGAGGTTTTTACGGTCAACGATATAGTCCAAAAATCCGTGTTCGAGCACAAACTCTGCCGTTTGAAACCCTGCGGGTAACTCTTTTTTCATAGTGTCCTGAACCAGTCGCTTACCTGCGAAACCAATCGTGGCCTTGGGTTCTGCAATATTAATATCGCCCAGCATGGCAAAGGAGGCTGTAACTCCTCCGGTTGTAGGGTTCGTCAGTATCGAAATGTATGGCAATCGCGCGTCGGCAAGTTGCGTGAGCTTGGCTGAAGTTTTTGCCATCTGCATCAGTGAAAGACCGGCCTCTTGCATGCGTGCACCACCCGATTTGGAGATGCAGATAAATGGACATTTCGAATGAATAGCTTCATCGATACCTCGGGCAATTTTTTCGCCTACCACCGAACCCATTGATCCGCCGAAGAAACTGAAATCCATACAAGCGATGACTACCTGGCGACCATCCACGTTGCCTTTAGCAACACGAATGGCGTCCTTTAAGCCGGTTTTTGCGATGGTGGTCTTCACCTTATCCTTGTATGATTTGACATCCGTGAATTGCAAAGGATCAGCACTTGTCAGGTTGGGGGCAATTTCGCTGAATTCATTCTCATCGAATAGGATGGAGAAGTACTGAAGCGAACCTATTTTTTCGTGATGGTGACACTTGTCACAAACCCAGTTGTGATCGGCATGTTCTTCACTGGTAAGAACATTTTTGCACTCGGGACATTTATACCAAAGTCCCTCCGGGATTTCTTTCTTCTCTTTATTTTTGGTGGTAATTCCCTGGATTTTTCGCTTGAACCAACTCATGCCAATTCGTTGTTATTTGTCTGAAAATATGAGCGAAAAAAAACATTAACGTACTAAATAGATACTTCCTGTGCGAACCTCCGCCGGGCCTTCATAGGGAGTCACTTCAATTCGGTAGTTATATACGTCATCACCCACTGACAAGGAAGGTGTCCATTCGTCTTCCTGATTGCTCGTTTGAAAAATAGCCTCTCCAAATCGATTGTAGATTCGGATATCCAATTCCCGTATGTTATATCCATAAACTTTCCAGCCCTCATTGAATGTGTCTTCGTTGGGTGTAAAACACGACGGCACATAGAGCTGCCAACTGCATGGATAGTTATTAATCAGAATTTCATCTGAAGAGGTACCGCACACATTGCTTACTTCTACTCGATAAAGTCCACTTCCGTTAGTGGTAATTGAAGCAGTTGAGTCGCCTGTGGACCATGCATAGGAAGCACCCTCATTAAATGCATTAAGTGCTATCGAAAAATCTTCGCAAAACGTGGTGTCAACCCCTAGGTATATTTCCGGATTATTCAGGCCAATGACAACCAATGTATCAGACGTGAGGCATGGTCCGTTTGTTATCTCAATACTGTATTCACCCGGAGTATTAGTGTTTAGCAAGTTTCCTACAAAACCGTTGTTCCATGTCCCTTCGAAGGCGGAAACGAGCGATACATAGGTCCCTTCGCACAACGTTGTATCCGATCCCAATTGTGCTTCTTGGGGTGAATAGAGTGTTATTTCGACCGTGTCGGTGGCCTCGCAGGAATTATAGGAATAATTGAAAAAGTAAATGCCGGAGTTTGCTACGGTGATAGGGTTACCGGTTTGCGAAACACCATCCGTCCATGTTCCGTCCACTGCCGATTCGACTGTCAGCAACGATGTGTTGCAATGCTGAATGGTTGCCGGGAGATTGGTTTCAGGTAATTCAAACGCAGTTATTGCAATAGTGTCCGTTTCG
>JAURKF010000224.1 GCA_030831885.1 Flavobacteriales bacterium | reverse complement strand
AGCCGGGTGGAGGCACAACCGACTATGCCGTCGATATTTTTTATAAGGCCATTGAAAAAGGAAGTTACATCTGTTTTCTGAAGGAAGATACTGAATTGCCCATGATGATGATGGAGGATGCAATACGCGCTACCATCGGTATTATGGAAGCTCCCGCCGAGTGTATTCGCGAACATGGGGGCTATAACCTGGCCGGTTGCAGCTTCACACCGTCACAGTTATCTGAACTTATTCGCAAGTCCTTGCCTTCGTTCACTATTTCCTATGAGCCCGATTTTCGCCAGGCCATTGCCGACTCGTGGCCCGCAAGTATCGATGACAGCACAGCGCGCTCCGATTGGGGTTGGAAAAGCGAGTTCGATACTGAAAGACTCTGTACCATGATGCTTCAGGAAATTGGCAAAAAAAAAGTAAAGACTGAGGTTGTTTCTTAAGGGCGAATTGCCCCGTACGAAGTATAATGAGTAGATTTTATTGCTGAGAAGTAAATGAGTCAATATGGAATTTACTCCTTGATTTCGGATGATTATTCGAAAAGGATATAAAACAGCCACCGCTCACAAGTGCGGTGGTTTTTTTATGGGTTCGCGTTTCATTAACTATTTACTTTGTGGCATGGAACAGAATTTTCAGATCTACAACAGCATCAATAGGGAAAAAGAACAGTTCGTACCCATCACACCGGGGCACGTAGGCCTATACGTTTGCGGGCCAACGGTGTACAGCGATGTTCACCTGGGTAATGTGCGCACGTTCATGACGTTCGATGTGGTGTATCGCTATTTGTTATTTCTAGGTTACAAAGTGCGTTACGTGCGCAACATCACTGACGTGGGCCACCTTACCGGTGATTCGGATGACGGAGAAGATAAGATTGCCAAAAAAGCAAAGCTCGAAAATCTGGAACCTATGGAGGTGGTGCAGAAGTACACCAATGGATTTCACGATGTGATGCGTATTTTCAATATTTTGAATCCATCGATTGAACCAACTGCCACGGGTCATATCGTAGAGCAAATTGAAATGATTCAAGATATTATTGCCAATGGCTATGCCTATGAAAGCAATGGATCGGTGTATTTCGATGTACGCACGTTCAATGAGAAATATCCGTATGGAAAACTTTCAGGACGCATCATTGATGAGTTGTATACGAATACACGCGACCTCGATGGACAAGATGAAAAGCGCGATTCGCTCGACTTTGCACTTTGGAAAAAGGCCGATGACAGCCACCTCATGAAGTGGAATTCCCCTTGGGGAATCGGTTTTCCGGGATGGCATATCGAATGCTCGGTGATGAGCACCAAATACCTGGGTAAATCGTTCGATATTCATGGTGGAGGAATGGACTTGAAGTTTCCGCACCACGAATGCGAAATTGCTCAGAACGTTGGCGCCACAGGGCATGAGCCTGTTCGCTACTGGATGCATGGAAATATGCTTACCGTGAATGGGCGCAAAATGGCAAAGAGCGAGGGCAATGGATTTACCCCCGACGAATTAATTTCAGGTAATCATAAATTACTTGACAAAGGGTATAGCCCCATGACAGTTCGCTTCTTCTTCCTGATGGGACATTATGCGAGCACGCTGGACTTCAGCAATGAAGCGTTGCAGGCAGCTGAAAAGGGTTATAAGCGGATGTGCGCTGCCCTGTCAATTATTGATCAACTCGCTTCATCGGCCACCTCCGGATTCGACGTTTCGAACTGGAGAGAAGAATGCATCAACGCCATGAATGACGATTTCAATACTCCGATAGTCATCTCGCATCTGTTCGAGGGTGTTCGTGTAATCAACTCCGCAAAAGAAGGAAGTATCGCTCTCACAGCAGATGATTTGGATTTGCTGAAAAGTACGTTTCAGTCATTCTTCTTCGATATTCTCGGTTTGAAAAACGAAGAGGGTGGAAGCGATAACTCCAAGCTAAGTCAATCACTCATGGAGGTAATTCTGAATTTGCGAAATGAAGCAAAGGCAAATAAAGACTACGCTACGTCCGATAAATTGCGCGATGCTCTTTCGGCCATTCAAGTGAAAATTAAAGATTCCAAAGAAGGAACCAGCTGGACTTACGAAGGCTAAGCAAACCCTCTCTAAAACAATGAAAGCAAAACAAATCGGCGCCTTTCTGCTCATCGCATTGTTTCTTGGCGGCACTATGTATTTAGGTTGCACCGGCGACAAAAATCCGGGCCCAAAGGAGCACAAACCACAGCCCGTTAGAAAGGAAGTAACAGCTCCTATTTTTCAGGCTGATAGCGCGTACGCCATGATTGAAAAGCAAGTGGACTTTGGTCCACGTGTTCCGGGAACAGCAGGTCACAAAGCTTGCGGCGATTGGATAGTTGCAAAAGTAAAGTCCTATGGCGCAACCGTAACCGAACAAACAACGACGCTGAAGATGTTTGATGGCTCAAACATTCCTGTTCGCAATATCATTGCTTCTTTCGGCGCGGAAAAAACCAATCGCATCATGTTATGCGCACACTGGGATAGCAGGCCTTATGGCGATAAAGACAAGGACTCTAAGTTGTGGAAGAAACCCATCGACGGCGCCAACGATGGAGGAAGCGGCGTGGGTGTTTTGCTTGAAATTGCGCGCAACCTTGGAAGTTCTCCTACACAGGTAGGAGTTGATTTAGTCTTTTTTGATGCAGAGGATTTGGGTACTGCAGAATTTGCAGAAAGTTCGAATGATGCGCTCAACGATGGCTTTACAACAAGTTGGTGCCTTGGCTCACAGCACTGGGCAAAAAAGAAACACGTAGAGAATTACAATGCTCGTTTCGGAATTTTGCTCGACATGGTGGGTGCAGAAAATGCCACCTTCAACAAGGAGAAATTCTCGATGATGAATTCGGCAGATGTTGTAAACTTGATCTGGGGAACTGCTGCTAAACTTGGCTATTCAAGCATATTCAATGCAGATGAAGTTGAAGGAGTAACCGATGATCATGTATTCGTTTCAAAAGGAGGCATCCGCTGTGTCGATATCATCGATACTAAGCCCCAAGTGATGGCAATGGGTATGGGCGGATATGTGTTTGGGTCTTACCATCATACACACAACGACAACATGAGTATCATCGATAAAAGTACTCTAACTGCAGTTGGTCAGACGGTAATGCAGGTCGTTTACAATCAGTAGGAATCAGAAATCCATGTTGAGCGAGATGTAGAAAACGCGGTCTAGTATGCGGCCGTCATCAACACCCCAAGCCCAATCGGCACGAACAAAATATCCAAGCAATCGGGAGTGCAACCCGAAGCCATAGCCATAAATGAGCGGTTCACGGTTGTTCGTAATGGTTACGTTTACAGGAATTTGTACTACCTCGGTTCTGTTGAATAGGTTCTCATCCGAATACGGATTCCATCCTGTCCATGCGCTACCGGCATCAAAGAATGTGACTACTTGAAAATTCTCTAAGAAATCGCTCTTGATGGGGTTTTTAGCGAAGTACTTGAACACAGGCATGCGAAGTTCTGCATTGGCCACAACCGCTGAATTACCATTCCGCGCATTCACCCAAAAGCCTCGCACGGGCCCAACAAAAGACTGAAACCGATATGGCTCATCGGGGTTTACAGGGGTGGCGTTGTCGATGCGCTGGAAGAGCCAATTATCAACCCCTCCGAAATAATTAATGACTTTTTGCGCACCGAATGAACTTGTTCCTGCAAGCCGAAATGCAGCAATGAAATTGCGGTGAATGCGCTCATAGTGTCGCATATCAAATCCTACAATATTGATATCTGTTCGCTTATTGATGTTGGGTTGTTGATAGCGTTCAACCCAGACTTTCGCTCGGGTACCATTGTACAAATTAAGCCCACGTGGAATAGTATTATCAAAAACATACTCGAGCTTCAGCGCCAAGTTGGTCTCCGTAATATTTGCGGCTTCGAGGCTGATAAGATCATTTGACTGACGCACGCCTCTGTCCAATCTGACATCGCCCCGTATGCGAATGGAACTCACTTCGCTGAAGGGATATTTCACCGAATAAGCCACGTCGTTGCTTTGTAACTTGATAATATCAATACCCTGCTGCACGCGTTGCGATTGTCTGGAAAAGATGATTTTGCGATCCCATCGATCGTTCAGTCGTTCGAAACTGATTCCATATTCCGCATTATCAAGGCCCCAATTAGCACGAAACCCTCCAACAATCTTATAATCTTCAAAAAGATCGGAAACACCAAACTGTGTAAATCCGGACAATCCGGGTGAAATGCTGTTGGGTGATGATCCTGTATAATTCTGATAAATAGGATTGAAGAAATTATTGCTCATCTGAGCAATGGCTTTATCAGCGGCGAAATTCAATCGGTAATTGCGCGAACGAGGTACGATGAATGCAGCAACTGAATCGGATAATACCTGATTTGTATTCTTTCCGGATTCCTGAACACGAACGGTTTCCTTTTCCAGCGTGTAATCGTAACGCTCGTCTTCAAACAAATAATTATCAATGTCGATATCACCTTTGCTAATGGTATCGGCCGATATGCGCAGGCGATCGGTGAGGCCAATTGATTCTGATTCGCGTTTGATTGCATCGCCGGTTTCAGCACCATCGAACACATCAGCATTTTTATTTCCAAGTGTCACCCACGGCATACTACCCTTTCGAAAGCCTATCAAATACGAGCCATTGCCGGGATTGAATTCGTATTCATGCATATCTCGCTGAAACGAACTTAGTTTTTTTGAAACTGTGAAGTACCTGTAATGAATAGTGGTATCAATTGCGCTGATTGCACTGTCGATATATGCTATGGATCGATTTCTGAAACCATTTTCATCCGACAAATAAGTATAGTACTTACTGCCGTACTCAAAGGGATGTGACTCATCAACTTCAGGAGTGTTGGTTATTCTCTCTAAAATCTTAGAGCGATTCTCGAGGTCAAAAACAAACAGATCATGTGACCTGCTCAAAATGGTTAAGTTGGATTGGTCATTTCGTAACGTGTCATCCATCCGATTCGATCTGAAAATAATTCGTCTTCCTCCATCGATATAGGTTGGTTCCAAATCATCCCATCGATCGCGTGTAAGTTGTTCAAAATTATTTCCGATGACTTGGTAGAGAAACAAGTCGGTTTGCCCCCGATTCACTGCACTCAAAATCATGCGCTTTCCATCCGGGCTATAATCCATCGAGTTGATTTTCTCGATGAGGTAAAGTTCTTTGGTCGTATGTTTTTTTTCAGCTAATGAATAATTGCCAATCCATGCGTTCGCGCGCTTCTCATAAATGTAGGTTAGCATTTCACCGGATGGATGCCAGGCAAGCACCGGGAATGACTTGTCTGGAATGCGATCCATGCGAGGCTCTCGTTTGAGGATGCATCTGCGCTTGTGCGTTTCGGTGTTGTAAATCCAGATGCGGTATTGACCCAATTCATGTGTTACGTAAGCAACGTGTGTACCATCGGGTGAGCGAGTGAAATTTGAGTACTCAAACGCATGTTGATACTTAATTTTCAAATCACCGAGTTGCTTTTCTGATTCGTTATACTTCTTGATTTCCTGGCGTGATGGATTGCCGGTAAGTTTCATTTCGGATGGCAGCCTTTCGGAGCGGCCGGATGCAGCTTTTTCCTTGTAGAAGTTCACATATTCTGCAGAGAGCTTATCGAGTGAAAGGCCCAGTACATATAAAAAACCGCTCTCCACATTGCGACTTGCCTGCGCCATGTATAGAATATTCGGAATCACGTTTTGACCATAAACCTCTGCAATAAAATTCCAGAACGTTTGTCCTGCAAGGCGGGCATCATCTCCTTCAAAATGATTAAAACTCTTGAACTTGTTACTTCGCACAAGATCTTTTACGAAGGTGTTGCTTTCAGCGGAAACTCCATTGGCTGCATAGGCTATTATTCCTTCCTCAAACCACTTGGGAACAGAGAGTAACGTGGAATTTTTCAGAACGTCTTTCCAATTGCCACCATACACCAATTGAGCAAAAACAACTCGTGCGATGTTCTCCCGAATCTGGCGTTCAAGTAATGTATGATCGCCTTCATAGTAGGTGAACATTTTACTTCCAACAATTTTGGCCGCCCCGCCAATATTGAATTGTTCATCGCCGCTCAGTCCGAGATTACTCTGACGAAACTCACTTTGATTGAGATAGGAAAGGACCTCTATTTTTTCATCAATGGTGTAATCAAAAAATTGCTGAATTTCTTTGAGGTTCTTTTCGCATGACATAAGTGTGTATTGCGCCAGCTCTTCGCCACCGATATAGTAATACACTTCAAAATTTTCCGAAGGGTAATAAAACCATGTAAACTCGCGATACTGAATTCGGTTTTTCCCAAATTCCATATTGGTCCCCTGGTAAAATTGTGCGGATATCGGTGTGCATAGCACGACCAAGGCTACAATTGCAAAAAAACTATGCACCTTATTTTTTATCATTGGAAATGAGGGAGTGCTAAAATAGGATTTAATAGGTTGAAAAAACATGCGACCTTTGTCAGCCGTTTAGTAGTTTCAAATACAGGCAGCTTATGAAAAAACCCCTTCGAATCGCCCAGTTTACGTTTAATGCATTTTCTGAGAATACCTATGTGATAGCAGATGAAGCAGGCAAAGCCATCATCATTGATCCGGGCATGACAGATGAAAGTGAAGATGCCATTCTATTTGAATATATCGCAGATGAAAAATTGACACCCGAACTCATATTAAATACGCATTGCCACCTCGATCATATTTTGGGAAATAGCGCAGCAGCTCAGCGCTATGGCATTGGCATGCACTGTCATGCCGGTGAGATTCCGGTAATTGAGCGCGCAGCTGCTACGAGCTTAATGTTTGGAATTCCTTACCGGGCATCGGTAATGCCCGAGAGAACGCTGGTTGAAGGCGATCGTGTATGCATTGGAAATATCACATTCGAAATTCTTTTTGTTCCGGGGCATGCACCGGGTCATTTGGCATTTGTGTGTCATGATGAACGTGTAGTTTTCTCGGGTGATGTTCTTTTCAAGGGGAGTGTAGGTCGAGTAGATCTCCCGGGCTGCAATGCTGCAGATCTTGTGCGGTCGATACAAACAAAAATGTATGCTTTACCCGATGATTACGTGGTGTATTCCGGTCATGGACCGCATACGACAATTGGCGAGGAGAAAATCGATAATTTCTTTGTGCGCCCCGATTGGTCGGGATTATGAAGCTTTTTTCAGCGTGAAGGCAAAGGTGCTTCCTACACCTTCCGTGCTTCTCACTGAAATACTTTGACTGTGGCTATCAATGATGTGCTTGCAAATGGCAAGGCCCAGACCTGAGCCACCTTCATTGCGCGATCGGCTTTTATCGACCCGATAAAAGCGCTCGAAAAGTCGGGGTAGATGCTCCATGGCTATTCCCAATCCGTCGTCGGCAATTTCTACGAGCACATTATCATCCATGTCATAGAATCTCACACGCGTCTCGCCGTTTTCTTTTCCATAGGAAATACTGTTCATGAGCAAGTTTACAATGACTTGTTGAATGCGCTTTCGGTCGGCAGTCACCCAAATGGGTTTTTCGGCAGCATTTCCCAGACGAAGGGTAATGTTGCGATCTGCTGCTGTTTGCTCGAGCAACTCGATGGTTTGTTTGATTAATTCAACAACATCAAACTTGCTCCACTCCAGCTCCATGTTACCACTTTCAATGCTTGTGATTTGATCGAGATCCTTCAACAGATCCACTAGTCGCTCGCATCCATTGTTGGCCTTCTCCAAAAACTTTCGGTTGAGCTCTGCATTGTTCAAGTCAGTTTCCAGTAAAGTCTCGATGTAACCCTGTACATTGAATACAGGGGTTTTCAATTCATGGGCAAGGTTTCCTATGAACTCGCGGCGATAGTTTTCCGCCTTTCGTAATTCCTTTACCTCTCGGATTTTCCCGTCTGCCCAGTCGGCGACCTCTTTATTAATCTCGTTCATTACATCTTCGCTCATTTGGATTTTTGGGCGAGTATCCCCCTGGCTTTTGAGCGAATGAATTGTCTTATAAATGATTTTTACCTTGTGATACAAGAAGCGTTCAATGAAGTAAAAAACAATTCCGTATGAAATAGAAAATCCTAAAGCGAGCAAAATGGCCAGCGGCAGAAATGTGAATTCCCTCTCAAGCAGATAGATGACTAAAAAATAAGTGACCGCCAATAAACCTGTTATCAGCGAAGCCGAGGCTAGGGCCACTTGGCGGGGTGTGCGAACAGTGATAAGACTCACGGTTCAAATTTATACCCTACACCCTTGATTGTTTTAAAAAAATCGTCGCCCAATTTCTCGCGGAGCTTTCGAATATGCACATCGATGGTTCGGTCGCCAACGATGACATCATTTCCCCAGACGCTGCTTAATATGTTCTCGCGCGTAAATACTCTGCCGGGCTGAGATGCGAGCAATGCAAGAAGTTCAAATTCTTTTTTGGGAAGTGAAAGTTCGATACCATCCTTCAAAACAATGTATCGCTCTTTATCTATAACGATTCCTGAAAGAGTTTGAGAGACCTTCTCTATCGCTGGTGCGACACCTCTTCTGAGGAGCGCTTTTACCCGAGAAACTAACACCCGAGGCTTGATGGGTTTAGAGATATAGTCGTCTGCACCGGCATCAAAACCTGCTATTTGGCTATAGTCTTCATTGCGGGCAGTAAGGAATGCAATGATGGTGTTTTTCAGTTTGGAATCATCGCGCAGTTCTCTGCATGTTTCCATTCCATCCATCTCGGGCATCATCACATCGAGTAGAATCAAATCAGGCTGATGGGTTTTAGCAAGCTCAACTGCTTTTCGGCCATTGGCAGCAGTCAGCACTTCATAGCCTTCGCGCTCAAGGTTAAAACCGATCATCTCCAAGATATCGGGTTCGTCGTCGACTAAAAGAATCTTTTGCTTGCTCATGCAATTTTTATTTCAGCGTGATTTCTGCCGACAAAGCAACTTCATTCAAGTTATCGCAAGGTTAATTGATTATTAACCCCTGCAAAAAGAATAAGGCACTCGACCGATATTCGCTGTCGAAATTCAAGGCTAAAATTAAGACATTGAAAAATTACTTTCAGGGTAAAACGATTTGGCTCACTGGAGCGAGTTCGGGCATAGGTGAAGCACTTGCATACGCCTTGTCGCGTGAGGGGGCCAATCTCATTCTTTCAGCTCGTCGCACGGACGCGTTGGAAAGAGTGAAGGGCTGTTGCATGCACCCTGAAAAAGTGGATATCGTGCCGATTGATTTGTCGTCGCCGGATTCGGTAAAGAATGCCATCGCCCATTGCCTGCAACATCACGAACGAATCGATATGCTCTTCAACAATGGCGGCATAAGTCAGCGGGCTGAAGCACTTGAAACAGATATTGACGTTGTTCGAAAAATGATGGAGGTTGATTTCTTCAGCAACATTGAACTATCGAAAGCAGTTGCTCTCCGAATGAAGGATCAAGGTGGCGGCCACATCGTCGTTACGTCGAGTCTTATGGGTAAATGGGGCTTCTTCCTTCGTTCCGGATACGCTGCTGCAAAGCATGCTCTACACGGCTATTACGATTCGATGAGAATGGAAGTAGAGAAGCACAACATACAAATTACATTGCTAACACCTGGATTTATTGCCAGTGACATTTCAAAACATGCTCTCGACACGAAGGGCCGCGCTACCGGTGAGATGGACAATAATCAAGCTTCGGGCATGACAACCGCGCGTTGCGCTGAAGAAATACTGAAAGGTGTATCAGCAGGAAAAACGGAATTTGGTATTGGGGGTAAGGAATTGTTAGGACTCAAGCTTCGCCGCTTTGCACCTGCGTTATTCGAAAAAATTCTTCGAAAGCAGTCGGCTCGTTGATCGTATTTATTTGTTCTTCCGAAAACCGGAGATAACCAACAAGTCGGAGAGTTCCCGATATCGTTCATTCGAGATGGGAGCGCCGTAGAATTACACTTTACAAGCGTAGAAATTTTTCTGCAATGCGCATGCTCACGTTCATAAACAAGTACAACATTTCTTAAGCATGCCGGTTTTATCCTTTTACCTTTGTAACCACTGTCTTGACTATCTAAAAACCCACGAAACATGCGATTTCGCGAGTGTTTATCGGCTTGCTTAGTCTTATTTTTTCTGCCATTAGCTGTGGAAGCTCAGCAAATTGGTGTCGGTACTTCATTTTGGTTTGCCTTTCCTGTCAATTCAAGCAGTAGTCCGCTCGAAGATGAGTTGATTGTAACTATTTCCTCACAGACAACCAATTTTGGATCAATAGAAATACCCGGCCAGTCATGGAGTCAGAATTTCTATATACAGCCCCATTCGAGCGTCGAAATTTTATTGCCGGACTTTTTCTCTGAAATCGAAACCGATCAAATCTTAGAGAATCGGGGAATACACATTACAACCGATCAACCTGCAACCGTTCAGGCCTTCAACTATGGCGCGGCCGCGTATGATGGTACGCGAATTTTACCCGAAAATCTGTTAGGGACGAGTTACATAATTGCAAGCTATGCGGGGCTCACCGTAGGCAACGGTTCCATAGCTCTTGTTGTGGCCGCACATGATAATACAGAAGTCGAAATAACTCCTGCAGTAGCAACCTCTGCGGGCAGTGCTGCGGGCACACCCTTCATTATTCAGCTGAATCAAGGGGAAACCTATCGCATAGAAGCATTCAACAATGGTGACCTAACAGGCACAAGAATACTATCAACGGATGTCAGCGGCGAATGCCGGCCGTTTGCAGTTTTTGCAGGAGCCGGAATGGCACGTGTTCCTGCGGATTGCCTCACAAGTGGTGATTTTCTATTTGAACAGCTGTACGATGTAGAAAAGTGGGGTACAACCTATGCTGTGGCTCCATTGGATTTTGAAATAGATCCGAGCCTTGCCTCAATTACTTCTCCCCGGTACACCTATAGAATAATTGCAGCATCGAATGCTACAAGTATTGCAATCGATGGTGCTTCGGTCGGTATGTTGCAAGCAGGACAATTTCTGGAATTCAACCAGCAGGAAAATGCCCATTGCATTGAGGCCAGCGCACCCATATGTGTTGTTCAGTATATGGAAGGCGGCACGTGCGGTGGTAATGGTGATCCGGCAATGGTAATTCTTGATCCGTTGGAAAATTCTGTTTCTGATGCCACATTTTCAATTGTGAATTCTTCAATTGCAGAGGAAAGTTATATAAATCTAATTATCCCTTCTGCCGGCCTGGGCGCATGTTGGCTTGACGGAACTCTCATCCCAATTGCCCAATTTTCATCAGCAGGCACATGCGCTGATTATTGGTATTGCACGCGAAATCTTATCCCGGGTGAACATACTGTGCAGTGCTCTGCGGGATTTGCCGGTGTGATTTTCGGAACTGACAACGAAAACTATGGTGGCTATGCTATGGGATTTACCTTGGATATCCATCGAATTGATTCGGAGTGGGAGCAAACACTTTGTACAAACCAAGATGCTCAGATTTCGATTCCACCAAATCATACGGCTCCCGAGTGGTATTATGCAGAAGGTGATGGACAATTGTTGTCCGAGTCAAATCCATTTATAATTCAAGTTCCGGTTCAAAATGCGATTTATGAGTTGCACGCTGAAAATATGATTTCGGGATGCATTGATACGTTTTATTACAGTGTTGAGTCGCCGGATGCAATTCCCGTTACGATAGTGCCGAATCAGCAAAATGTCTGTTCTTTTGAGCCCGTTATCCTCACAGCCGAAACGAATCAGCCGAACGCGATATTCACCTATGAATGGAGTCCCCATGCGGATATCGTCAATGACAATGCTGCACAAATTGCAGTGCTATCAGAGGATAATGCAGATTACACTGTAACGGTTACTACACCGTCCGGTTGTGCACAAGGAAGCGCCACATTTACGTTGGATGTTAATCAAGGAAATCTTGCGCGATTCGAAGTAGCCGAGGATTATTATCAGGTGTGCTCCGGAGAAATGGTGAGCCTGGAGGTGGAGGTGGAAGAAGTAATCTGGAGCGACAATTTCGACCCTGCAATTTCATGGGGCGATTGGCAAGCAATCGATGGCGGTGATGAGAGTAACTTATGCGGCGTTGTTTCCGGTAATGCGCTTTACTTCAATGGCGGCTTTCCAAGGGAGGCCATAACCCAACCCCTCGACTTATCCGGTGGCGCAACAGTTTTTTTTGCGTTGAAAATTGCCAACGAGGATGCGCCGTGTGACGATGCCGAGCCGGGCGACAATGTCGTTCTATCCTATTCGGTTGGTGGTGGTGCATGGACAACCATTCAAACATTTCTTGAATCTGCTTATCCTGATTTTACCACGATTTCTGTTCCACTGCCTGCTGCCGCCTGCAATCCGAATACTCGTTTGCGATGGCGTCAGAATGGATCTTATATCGCAAATCAGGACAACTGGGTTCTCGATAATGCTTTTATTAGCCATGATGTAAATTCTTCGCTTACTTACACTTGGTCGCCTACAACAGGTTTAGCCAACGAAACAGGAACTAGTGTAGATGCGACTCCCTCCGTGACGACTTGGTATGAAGTAACAACGATTGATCCTGCGAGTGGTTGCGATTATATCGATTCGGTGTTGTTAGAAGTTGGTCAACCATTTACGCTCACGTTACCGGAGAGTATTTTGATTTGCTCTTCCCAGGAGGTGATGTTAACAGCAATTCCTTCTCAGCTTGGGGAATATGAATTTTCATGGTCGCCCAGCGCAACGATGCAAGGTTCCTTTTCTGCAAACCCGACGGTTGATGTAACACAATCTGAAACCTATACAGTCGAAGCAACGTCTGAATTTGGTTGCACTGCACAGGGAACAGTTTCTGTTACACTAGGGGCATCGCTCGAGTTAGATATTACGATTAGTGACGATTCACTTTGCGCAGGTGAATCAGCAGTGTTAGAAGCAACAATTACGGGTGATGCAAATGGAATTGTGTATCAATGGAGTGGTGATGCAAGTATTACTAATGCAGCATCTAGTCAAATTTCGGTTACTCCACTTGGGGATGCGGTCATAACTTGTGTTGCTATGCAGGAGGCATCCGGTTGTGAGGCGGAGCAGTCTGTTTCAATTGATATCACTCCGGAATTTTCAATTTCAATATCTCCCAATGATTTGCAGACATGCCAGGCGACCGGGACAGCTATTGCTGCTTCGAATACGTTGAATGAGCCTCTTCAGTGGAGTTGGCAACCATCGGGATGGGTGCAGGATCCAATGGCCTCATCAACTGTGTTGTCAACAGAGAATTCCGGTGTCCTTACTGTTACTGCCACAAGTGCTGCCGGTTGCACCTCATCCAATGCGTTGAATATTTCCATTCAGCCGCTGTTAACGAATTTGGGTCCCGACACAGGGCAATGTATAGATGCCACGCATACGCTAAGTGTACCCTGGTCGTCGGAATACAATGTGCTATGGAACACAGGAGCTACAGCATCTTCTATAGAAGTGAACGAAACAGGGATATACTCTGTATTTGTTACAGCGCCAGATGGATGTACTTCACGAGATAGTGTTTTGGTTGAATTTTTTGATTATCCCGAGCTCGATCTAGGTCCTGATACCTCAGCTTGTGTTGGAGAGGAAATTCGCTTTCAGGCCGGGCAACCGGGGTTGGAGTATCTCTGGAATACAGGTCAATTATCTCGAGAGATTTATGTAACCGGATCCGGTGAATACAGTGTCGAGATCACTAATGGATATTGCATTTCGCGTGACACAGCCGTCGTTGTGTTCAACCCCTTACCGGTACAGCCTTTTAAACCTGAGTACGTGTATTGTTTTGAAGCAAGTAACGAATCGTTTTTTCTCGATGCACAAAATCAAGGTGGAAGTTATTTATGGTCGAATGACTCTACATCGCGAATACTTCTTGTTGAGCAACCCGGAACCTATGGTGTGACAATCGTTTCGGAATACGGATGTATAAACGAATTTCAGACTGTCGTTAATCGCGAGTGTATCGAAGCATTGTTTATCCCGAATTCATTCACACCCGATGGAGATGGGGTCAATGATGAGTGGTTTATTTATGGAACGAACATCGTCAATTATAAACTCCAAATTTTCAATCAGTGGGGTGAATTATTTTTTGAGAGCACCGATATGACTATTCCTTGGACAGGACAGCGTGGTGACGGGGAGTATTATGTCGATTCGCAGGTTTTTCCGTACGTAATAACCTACCAGCTCGTGGAGGATAATGGTTTACTGGGTACGCAGAGAAGTGTTACCGGTTATGTGGCCTTGATTCGCTGAGATTATTTTCCTTCAATTAATTCGTACAACTCGTTCAGTTTCGGCTGAAGAATAATTTCAATACGACGGTTTTTGGATTTGTCGGCCGCATCGATAGGGAAAAATTCTCCACGCCCTGCTGCGCTCAGAATTTGTGGATTTACTGAACTGTTGGCGAGCATAATTTTCACCACTTCGGTCGCACGCAATACGCTTAAGTCCCAATTGTCTTTCGGGTAGGCCGGAGCATTCAGTTTGTCGGTGTCTGTATGTCCCTCAACTAGAATTTCCATGTCGGTATCGTTTTCAATGGCTTTAGCCAAATCAATGAGGGCTGTTTTACCCTTAGGATCTACCACCGTGCTGCCTGTGGCAAAGAGTAATTGAGCCTCCATGCTAACATAAACTTTTCCGTCTTTTTCGCTCACGGTTAGCCCTTTGTCTTTGAAGCCGAGCAATGCCGTCTGAACTTTGTTTTTCAACGCCTGACTTGCAGCTTCCTGGTCTGCCAGCAGTTTTTCCAAATCGTCGAGACGCTTTTGTTTTTCCGCAAGTTCAGAATTCGTCTTGTCGATGGCCGCTTGTTTTTCATTCAAGTCCTTTTCCAGGTCCTTCAGCATGTCTTCCTTTTTTTGAAGGGATTCCTGGGCGCGATTGAGCTCTTCGACAAGCGTTTTGTTTTTGCCTGTTGCCTGAGAAAGCAATTCTGAGCTGTTCTTGGATTCAATTTCTTTCAGTTCGTTGGCCCTCTCATATTGTATCTTGAGTGATCGATAATCTTTTCCCATACGCGCAGTATCGGTGGATAATTCCCTGATAGATTCATCTTGTTTCTTCAGCTTGTTTTGAAGGTCCTTGTTATTCGCCTCCAGCAGATCATTTGATTTTTTTTGCGCTGTAAGCTCAGTATCACAGGCGATTTTCTTCGCCTCCATTTCAGCAAATTTTCTTTGCGGAACGCAGCTGCTAAGAGCTGCTGCGAAGCATACAAGAGTTATTGAAATTTTCTTCATTTTCGGATGGTTGTTCACAAAAATGCATCCCTGTCGCATTCACGGGAGTACAATTCACCGAATGTTTTTAACCATGCAGTGTGCAGCGAATCAGGCAAGCCAGGCTTGCACTTCATCCAGTTGAACAGCCGGAATATCCAGTTTGTTCTTTTTCCGATATCCGTTGAGTTGTTGGTGGATCGCCGTTGGCTTGGCCGACTTCAGTTTTTCGATGCTATCGTAGCCGGCCTTTATCACGTGTTCAACCCATGCATCGGGAATGCCGAGTTCGACGAAGTCTTGCGGATTGGGACCTGATTGGAATTTTTCAGGACGCATTTGAGGGAAGAATAGTACTTCCTGAATCGCTTCATTATTGGTGAGGAACATTACTAGGCGATCGACGCCTATACCCATACCCGACGTGGGTGGCATACCGTATTCCAATGCGCGTAAAAAGTCCTGATCAATAAACATCGCTTCGTCGTCGCCTCGTTCTTGCAATTTTATTTGATCCTCGAAGCGCTGACGCTGATCGATCGGATCGTTTAATTCGCTGTATGCGTTCGCTACCTCTTTACCATTAATCATCAACTCGAAGCGTTCTGTGAGTTCAGGGTTGCTGCGATGACGCTTACACAAGGGGGACATTTCAACCGGGTAGTCCATGATGAACGTGGGTTGAATGAAATTACCCTCGCATTTTGCACCGAATATTTCATCGATGAGCTTGCCTTTGCCCATTGCATCGGTTACATCGATGCCAATGGTCTTAGCGAATGCCGCAAGTTCCGCTTCTGATTTTCCTTCAATGTCGAATGCTGTGTATTGGAGAATCGCATCGCGCATGGTGATGCGCTGAAAGGGTTTGCCAAAGTCGATGGTGCGATCTGCAAACTGCACTGTGGTGGTCCCCAGTGCTTCGTTGCATACATGGCGCAGCATGGCTTCTGTGAAGTCCATCATCCAGTAATAGTCTTTGTACGCCACATAAATTTCCATTACGGTGAATTCCGGGTTATGGGTGCGGTCCATGCCTTCGTTGCGGAAGTTTCTGCTGAACTCGTATACACCTTCAAACCCGCCAACGATAAGTCTTTTAAGATAGAGCTCATTGGCGATGCGCAAATACATGGGCACATCCAATGCATTGTGGTGCGTAATGAAAGGTCGTGCTGACGCACCCCCCGGTATAGCTTGCAGTACAGGTGTGTCCACTTCCAAATATCCATGCGAATTGAAAAAGTTGCGCATAGCATTGACGATTTTGGTGCGTGCAATGAACGTCTCGCGCACTTTTTCATTCACCACTAAATCGACATACCGCATGCGGTAGCGTAACTCGGGATCGGTAAAGGCATCGTGCACCACGCCTTCTTTATCGGTTTTTACTACGGGCAGTGGCTTTACTGCTTTGGCAAGCAGAGTGAATGACTCTACGTGCACAGAAATCTCACCCATCCGGGTAGTAAACAATTTTCCGCTTACACCTATAAAATCGCCAAAGTGAACGAGGTGTTTGATTACTTCTTTGTAGAGCGTTTTGTCATCGCCCGGACAAATAGAATCGACGCTGATATAGATCTGTACTTTGCCTGTTGAGTCCTGCAATTGAGCAAAACTGGCTTTGCCCATATCGCGCATGCTGTGCAGGCGGCCTGCAATGGTTACAGTTTTTCCTTCTTCATATTGATGCAGTATTTCGTGTGCAGTTGAATCGGTAGGAAATGCAGCGGCAGGGAAGGGATCAATGCCCAATGCACGCAGTTTGTCGAGCGACTCGCGACGAACAATTTCTTCAGGTGAAAGCTGTTGAATCATACGGCAAATGTAATTCTCCGCATTCGCTTGGAAATGTCACGGTGTACTCAAAACAATGAACAATTCGGATGCTTTTTTTGAGTATCGGAAATAAAAAAACCCGATGCGATGATCGGGTTTTTAATTTTTTATTTTGAAGAATTATCGACGCTCGTAGCGGTTGTCTTCAATCAGAGCGGCTTCCTTAAATGAGTTGAACACACTGTTGGCCGCTTTTTGCTGATAGGTTGCAGTTGTGCGATCCAAATCAGCTGCGTAATTATCTACCGATTCTCCCGGCGTGATGTCAGCACTGCGCTGAATAACGTAAACACCGCCTTTTCCGATAATTGCTTTCGACATTTTGCCGGTACCCAATCCGAAGCAGGCGCCAATTACCACATTCTCCGCAACACTTACCCCGCTTGAAGGAAGGTTAGAACTGCGCATAGTAACGTTTTCAGCTTTCTTTACTTCCGACTGTATCCGACCGGCGATATCTGCAAGTGAGCCTTCGTTCATCATAGCCGCATACTTTTCGGCTTTCTTTTCTTTGATAGTTTCGGCCTTCATTACGTCGTAAACGTTTTCATAGGTAGGAACACCTTTTTCCTTAATTTCAGTAAGCGCCGCAATTACATAGTCTTTACCAATAAGCATGGGCTGTGACACTTCACCCAACTCTGCGCTATAGCACCAACCTACGAGCTCACCTGCATCGGCGAGAGCTGCAACGGTAGTTGCGTTGGCTTTAATATTTTTCGCTTCTACCAGCTTGGTTCCACCTTTCAGCGTATCGGCCGCCATGCGGAAAGCTGCAGTATCGGTGCAGTTCAGGGTAAACTCCTTCGCTAATGCATAAGCGTTCTTCACCGTCTTGCTGCTTGGCTCTATGGTGCGGTCTATCTGCGCAACTTTTGTGTATGGGAAGTTCTTTCCGGTTACTTCAATAAGGTGCCAGCCAAACTCACTCTCTACGATTTGTAGTTCGCCAATAGCACCATTGAAGCATGCATCTTCAAAAGGCTTTACCATCTGACCACGGCCAAATTTGCCGAGGCTTCCGCCCTGAGCACCACTGCCGGGATCCTGTGAAAATTGCTTGGCCATTTCTTCGAAATTCTTGCTCTTCGAAATCACGTTTTGAAGTGAATCGAGTTTGGCCTTTCCTGTAGCTTTATCTTTAATCAGGATGTGACGAGCTTCTACCATGTCCTTATCAATACCCCGCTTGCTCGATTTTACCAATAAGTAGCGACCATTATGCATCAATGGTCCAATTACGGTACCCAACGAGTCGTTCTTTATGCGAGCTTCAACATCCGGAGGAAGCATTCCATCGGTGTATTTGGTGTATGCCTCATTGGCTGTGCCTGCATTATTAATGGCAAACATAGAGTCGCTTGATGCGGTGCGGAATTCAGCAACCAGTTTCTCCAGCGATTCGCGTAAGGATGCGCTATCTGTAACGGATGCTTGAACAGGGAAGTTGAGATATTTTACCGTGCGGCTTGTTTCCTGACGGTATTCACGATCGTTTTTGTGCTTGTTGTAGTGTGCGCGCACATCACTGTCGGTCCATTCAATCGTGCTATCGGGAATCTCAGTAAATGCTTTTACTACGAAATCAACTGTAACTTTATCGTTGGCTGCTTTGAATGCCCACTTTGCATCGATTGTATTGGCATAAACCCCCTTGCGAAGCATAAGGTCGTATTTTTCTTTTTGACGCTTTTGCTTGATGAGCTTCTTCCAATTGTCTGACATTCTAGCCTCCATTCCGTCAAAGTTCTTGCGCAACTGCTCCTTATACGAGGTGCTGTCCTTTCCACCGTAGATAGTGCTTTTAACAAAAGGAGATAGCAGTTCCCCGAAGGTAATT
>JAURKF010000223.1 GCA_030831885.1 Flavobacteriales bacterium | reverse complement strand
CAACAACAAGCCGATATTGTAAGCCTGCATCTTCCCCTCACTGAAGAAACGCATTATTTCGCTAATGCCGGATTTTTCAATGCATTTGCAAAAAATATATACTTCATCAATACCGCTCGTGGCAAAAACGCCGATACATCTGCTCTTGTCGAAGCCCTGAAAAGCGGTAAGGTGCGTGGAGCATGCCTGGACGTGCTCGAATATGAGAAGTCCTCGCTCGAAGGATTGGAATACGATCCATCGCGCTCCCCTCTTCATGACCTGATTGCCATGCCAAACGTGGTACTTTCACCTCATATCGCAGGTTGGACGCATGAATCTTATGAGAAATTGAGCAGTGTGCTGGCGGACAAGATATTAAGGGTACACTAAAAAAATCACGCATTTCGCCTGCTTAATGCTTATCAAAGCTAGAAGTTACCGAGAGAAGTTGAAGTCAGCGTCAGCAATAGAGCAGGAAACATCAGTTTGGCAAAAACACTTCTATGTCTATCGATTAAAGGAATGTTTCCAATGCCAAAAACCAACGGAAGCACTATAGTATTGACATAATTTTTCAACTCCGTTTCTGTTTGACTGATAAAATTTCCGGCTCTGAAATCCAAGTGATTGCTGCATTTTAAATGTTTTGTTTAACAAAATCGCAATTTTTCTAAACAAAACTGAATTTAGGCTGTTTTAACAACGTGATACGTCTTGAAATGTTCAAAACCTTTCACGGAGAAACCGAAAATCCTTAAGAGTAGGCTTAACAAATATCCTATACAAAATGGAGCATTTAACAATTGCGAGCGACAATTATGTTGCGTTTACATTCTTTATTGGAACAATGGCTATGATGGCCGCATCGGTGTTTTTCTTCTTCGAACTGAATAACACATCGCCGAAGTGGAGAACCTCTGTGCTTGTTTCTGGTCTTATCACTTTTATTGCTGCCGTGCATTATTACTACATGCGCGGGTACAACTTGGAGACCGGTGAGTCTCCAACCTTCTTCCGCTATGTGGACTGGATCCTCACAGTGCCGTTGATGTGCGTAGAGTTCTACCTCATCACCAAGAAAGCCGGAGCTAAGACTGGACTTCTTTGGAAGTTGATCTTCGCTTCTTTGGTAATGTTGGTTACAGGGTACTTCGGTGAAACAATCGATCGCGGTAACAGTGTGTTGTGGGGCGTTATTTCAGGTGCTGCCTACTTCTACATTGTGTACCTCATTTGGTTTGGCGAAGTGGCCTCTCTTGCACAGAATGCAGGAGCACAGGTTGCAAAGGCAACTCGCGTTCTCGCTTGGTTCGTACTTGTAGGTTGGGCCATTTACCCACTCGGATACATCCTGGGAACTCCAGGTGGTCTGTTCGGTATGCAATTGGTTTCTGACCCTGCAGCTGCGGCCCATTCGATGGACATCGTTTACAACATCGCCGATGCAATCAACAAGATTGGTTTCGGTCTTGTAATCTATAGTCTGTCACGCTCTGAAGACTAATATATATCGAAGTACATAAATAGACTTCGACAAAAGGGAGGATTCGCTGAACTGTGATTCCTCCCTTTTTTATTTCAATCTGTACTTTTTTCAAAGAATAAAATCCATTGAGCGCACATTCTGAAATACAACACTACGACTACATTTTCTGCGGCACGGGAGCTTCTGCTTCGCTCTTGCTGCTCGAGATGCACAGCGAAGGTTTATTGAAGGACGCACGTGTGCTGCTCATTGACCGTGAGAAGAAAAATCGGTGGGACAAAACATTTTGCTTTTGGTCGCACGATGAAGAGCCCATTGGTAAGGAATTAAATTCCATCATCTCACACACCTGGGACACGGTTATACTTCCCAACAAGCAAGAAACACTGCTGGAGCCATTGCGCTACAACCATGTATCGAGCTTAGACCTCTACAAGGAAATCGACCAATTGCGTGAGGTGTATGGATGGCCTCAACTGATTGCAGCGATCGATACAGTATCCTCCGATGAAGAAGGGGCTTACCTTGAAGCGAATGGACAAACGTTTCGAGCCGACTACATCTTCGACTCGCGGCCACCGGTGCATGCCGGGTTGCTACCTGGCGAAACACATATCCATCAAAGTTTTGTGGGATGGATGATTGAAACGCCTGTTGAGATGAATCGGCACCATGCCTTTCGCTTCATGGATTTCGAGGTGGAGCAATCGGGATACACTCAGTTTGTGTATGTGCTGCCCTTCTCGCCTAGTCGCGCACTCGTGGAGGTGACGCGCTTTGGCGCTGACGTGCTTCAAGAGTCGGACGCTGAAAAGCTGCTTGAAGAATACATCGAACGCAACTTCGGAGCGTATGTTAGAAAAGGGACAGAACATGGATGCATACCGATGAGCAACGGACGTATCCAATCCGAAACTTTACCCGGAGTTGTTCGCCTTGGAGCCGGCAACTACTCCATCAAACCCAGCACAGGATATGCGTTCAAGAACATGTATTACCATTCGAAGGCCATCACAGAGGCGCTCGTGAAAGGCGAAGATCCAACTTCACTTAACAAAACACACGGTGAAGCTACTCAAGGCAGATTTTCGTTTTATGATGGCCTGCTGCTAGACATTTTGAAGCAGCAACCTCAGCATGGAAAACCCGTCTTCACCTCATTGTTTAAGAACATCGGCATAAAACGCGTGCTTGATTTTCTAGACGAAAAAACCAGCATCCAAGAGGATGTCGCAATCTTCAGTAAGCTTCCGTGGCAACCATTTGTTGCGGCACTCCTCCGAAAGCTATTACACTCAGGCATTTTCCGTCCAATGATGCTTACGTTGTT
>JAURKF010000222.1 GCA_030831885.1 Flavobacteriales bacterium | reverse complement strand
TCACGCTTCATCACCAACAAACGTCGGACGGATTCATTCAAGCGAGCCTCCGCTATTTTTCCTTCCTTCACCAATTCGATGAGATGACGTGCGAATTCAAAATCGTTGGGCACCATGCACAAATCGATACCTGCATCCACGGCGGCTTTCACCGATTCTTTGTTATTGGCTGTCACCTTGTGTATCTGATGCAGCTTCATCACGTCTTCCCAGTCGGTAACTGCAACGCCTCTAAAGCCCATTTCGTTGCGCAACAGTTGCGTGAGAATGGCGGGATTAGCGTGCACGGGAATGCCGTTTATTTCACCGCTATTAATCATCACACTCATCGCACCTTCGTTGATGGCTGCTTGAAACGAGGGCATGAAGATCTGACGCAGTTCTATATCGCTGATGATAGCCGGCGTGCGGTCTTTGCCGGTGCGAGCTCCACTATAGCCGAGGAAGTGCTTCATGCATGCGGCTACATGCGTGGCATTGGGTTGCCCACCGATTTCATATGAGCTATTGCCCTGATAGCCTTGCACACAGGCTCGTCCCATGATGGAGCATACCATAGGGTCTTCGCCATATGTTTCGAAGAAGCGCGACCAATTAGGATTTCGGCCTACATCGAGCACCGGCGAGAAGTTCCACGGTATGCCTGCTGCGCGTGTTTCATACGCCGTTATGGAGGCACCGCGTTTCACCAACTCCGGATTGAACGTGGCTGCTTGCCCCAGTTGTTGTGGAAAGAGGGTAGCACCTATCATGTAGTTGGCGCCATGAATAGCATCGATGCCATACAAAATCGGAATCTTCAGTCGGCCTTGGGTAGAAGCGACACGCTGAATTTCTCCGATGAGTTCATGCCACTGTTTCAACGGGTAGGCATGACCACCGCAGTTAAGCACCGATCCTACATGCCATTTAGTTATTGCTTCTTGCAATTTCGATGGTTGAATATGATGCGGCTCCACGAGATTATAAATGCTGCCTTCACATACAACATCAAGATTAATCTGTGTCATTTGTCCCACTTTCTCTTCGATGGTCATCTGCGAAATGAGCGTTTCAATGTCGATCGGTGCGGGAATAACGGGAGCATTCTTTTTCGATGCCTTTTGTGCAGTGCATCCCAATGTCAGAAATAGAATGAGAACGAAAATGGACTTCTTCATACGAACGAATAGTATTCTTTATCGGGTTGATGGTTGGATGAAAAGCCTTCCCCATAAAGAGGGAGAGGCGTGGAAGCCTTCTTTATCAATCGAATTCCATCGTATTTGTGTTTGACGTACACTTTCCTTGTCTGCCAAATCCACCGCGAGCTCCAATGAATAATCACCGCCTTCTTGCCATGGCTCGGTGGATAGTTCTTTCCATGGAATCATGCATTCAAAAGAGTATATCCTGTCACTTATTCGAGTGGTTTTCACTTCTGCATTTACGGCCTGAGAGCGTGTCCAGTCCCAAATTTTCGGTGATTTGCTCAGACGAATACCCAAATGGCGGTCGTCAGCATAAAAGATTGCCCTCTTCGGATTTAATCCGCTGCGCGTGCTGAAGGCAATTTCAAAAGCATCACCGTTCCAGATGTCTTTTCCTTCGCGTGTGTTAATCAAAGGTGACTCATCGAAAATGACACCTCCCAGGATTAGAAAATCTTGGTTGCTGCCGATGAAAAGCTTATGGCCTTCAAGTTCGAATAACGTCATAGCCGAATCTGCGATGTTGATTACTCCATCAAAAGAAATCCCACCCATAGTCTTTAGGGTGGCCTCTTGTCTGCCACGCGATTTATATGGTTCTATTCGGATGTTATCCATCGAAACATTACCTGATGATTCGAATTGCATGATGACTTGTTTGATGGACGTTACATCCACGTCGCGCGCTTCAAACGGGAAATTCTCGAGCGGCACCCGCACGGTGGTCCACTGATCGGTGATAACCTTTCCTTCAATCATGGAGGGAGAGAAACCGGTCCAGGCTTGTTCTCCGTTGAAGTCTTCGAAACCGATTGCCCAGGGCAGGCCTTTCATCGGACCTGTATTGGATCGCACTTCAAAAGCAATAGCTGCACGGTTGGTGATTTGGGAGAAGTCTTTTCCCGACCATCCGGCCCAGCCAATGCCCATGCCTACCCAGTCACATCCGCCACCGGGCTTGTCCCATTGAATGCGCATATTACTTGACCCGCTTGAGGCATTGCCTGTTTCAGAATTCAGTCGTATGCACGAAGTGTTTTGAGTAAACCAAATCTCAGTGCTGATAGCTTCGTTGTATATGGATGTCGCACCAAGCCCCGTGAGTGGGCCTGCAGCAGGCCAGTCTTCACGATCATACAATGCCAAAGGCTTCACTTGCGCATTTGCTTGCAACACGAGCATGGCAGCGATCGCTGTTGTAATGCGCATCATCATGGTTGCAACGGTCCTCCTTCAGTGAATGTCATGTAATCGAGATAGGCTTGCGAAAAGCCGGATGCCGGGTTGGCAAGAAATAGCACCGATACTTGCACGATTTTATCAGGCTCATGCAAGCCATTGCCTGTGGGCGCAGTTTCCTGACCATTCACCAATGCAACAATATCCTCGTATTTGCGACTGATGGTTGACCAACCGTCGGCACCGCCTGATACCTGAAACGACCACATGTCTTCTGTGCCACTGGAGTAATTACCGTCACCGTTATCATCTTCTCTGAATTGGAAGAGCATAAGTCCGTTGTCGTAGGCCGCAGGCTTGTATAACATCGTATTAAAATAGACTTCATTCGGATTGTTGCTCAACGGCAAGTGCTCTACATTGTAGGCAGATGCGGGCATATCAATCATGCCAATGAGCCAGTCCCAGGTAACAGCTCCGGCCATTTCGTAATAGTTATTGCCTTGTGCGGCCATTCCGTCGTTGCGCACCGCGAAACTCATATTGGCGCCCGATTGGATGAACGGCACCCAACCCGGGTTGAGGCCCCCTTCGAAGTCCGACAGTACAAATCCTTGCGCAGGACGTATAGAAAGAACATCGAGTGTGTCGCGGATGGTGTCTTGTTGCGTTTCGAATGTGAGCATCACTTCGCATGTTTCCTGACGGAACATAGGAAGTACCGTGGTAGAACCATTCCAGTTGAAGTCAACAACGCTTGAGAACTCCTCATGCCGATGCACAGCACCTGAAGAAAGTCCATGTATTTCCACTATCCAGTTGAGGTTCTTAGAGAAGGACGCATGGAAGTGTGCGGATTCACCGGCAGCCAGGTCGAGTGAATCGTCGCTGATGGTGAGTGCTTCTTCGATGAAGAACGGACCGTAAATGTCTTCCAGGCTTGGGCCATCGAAGGTGTCTTCCTGCTTGCACGCCTGAAGCAAAGCAACGATTGACAAGAGAAAGAGGTATCGTGTGTTTTTCATACTCAGAAATTGATTTGGTATAACAACATCCATTGCTTGTTGGTGTATAATGCTTCGTTAAGTTTTGTTGTGCTATTGAGGAATTGATAGTACTGTACACTTAGAAAGGACTTATCACTGAAGTTGTATTTCGCTCCGATGGAGGCAAGTTGTTCCGTTCCTTTTAGATTCAATTCGGTGAAGTTAAAGATCTGCTGGCTCTCGTTGCGATCGGCGCGCAATTCGAATCCATTGTAGTCGAGCATTTGAAATGCTGCAAGCACGTGCCATTGCTTTTGCCATTCATAGTCGATGCCTGCTGTAAGTGTTCGCGAAGTGAGGTCGATGGCGGGTACCGATTCGCTACCTTGGCGTGTCGTGCGGTCATTACGCAAGCGAATAGATACCGTGGCATCACGTTCGTTATTGCCGATGTATTTTTTAGCGTTCATCGTGGCATTCACTTCGTAGCGTTCGAAGTTGCGCAGAGTTGATGTCCCCTCACCACGCACTTCCATTCCACGGTAGTAGGCAAATTGGGCATTGTATGGACTGTCCTTTTTGTTGTAGCCTGCCGAAAGCACCATGGCTTGACGATTGGGTGTCGCTTCGCCATAGGGCGTAATGTTGTCGTATTGTGGCGAAATGGCCATGAGGTTGGTTTGCAATTGTGTGGTATATAAACCGGACTCGCGCATGAGGTCGATCATGCTTACCGGGCGCAGAGCCTGTTCGTTGCCTACGCGTTGAAATGCGTTCAACTGTCCGTTGAAGTTAACGCGCTTGGTTTGCGCGCCCATGCTTCTGAAGTCGGACGAGACATACTTGAGCTGCAAGACTCCATAGAAACCTAACGAGGTGTGATGCATTCCATATTTCACATCCGCAAATTGACCTTGCCAATCGGGAACACTGTCGGACGATGCTTCGCGGTAATACCATTTGGATTGTCCGGCTTCGGCGTCGATGGAGTGCTTCCAGTTGCCTATTGTGCGTCTGTAGCCCATCGTGGCAGTCATTACGGGGTGATGGAATGTAGTTGTGCTGCGCGATGTGCCATAGATATCGAACACGTTCACATAGTTGAAACCGAATCGCAAGTAATCGCTTTGAATAAGACTTACGTTCACACCGCTGAAGATACGGTCGTTCGTTTGGCTGAAATCGGTAGTCTTGACACGTGTTGCCACTGTTTTAATTCCAATCTCTTTGATCCACTTCGCAAACTCGAATCCTACTTCAGCTGAAGCGCCTTGCTGACGCCAGCTGTTGTCGTTGTAGTAGAAGTGATCGTAGTTTACTACATTGGTTTGCTGTTGCAGAAGAAACGGCACACCGCTGATCATTTCCTGATTGCTGTTCCACAACGTGTAGGGCGTGAGCTTGTAGTTGATGTCGCCGAGTTGGTAACGCACAATGCCGCCCGCAACGCCTTTCACGTAAAGTTGTCGCACATCGAAGCTCACACCTGCTCCCCAAAATCCACCGTAGTCGTTGCGTACACGCACCATACTTTGAATTTCCATTTGAGGGTTGGGGCGTATGTTCACCCCAAGATCAACCAGCGTATTACCACTATTGATTTTGGCAGTGGTCACAGTGTCTTCTTCATAATACGAATTGTAATGGTCGCTGAAGAATTGAGCGCGCGCTGCCCCAACAAAGGTGATTTTGCGTGTGTCTTGCTGCGCCGAGGTTTGCAAGGCAACCCCCAGTGCAGTAGCGAGTGCTATATGTTTAATGTTCATCTTCATTTAAAAGAATGCTTTGAGTTCAACAACAACTTCTCTTCCTCGGAATGCATCGAGCGAGTAGCTGGTATCTTCAAATGAATACCAGCGATGGCGCACATAGAGTCGGGTGTTTTTTCCTAAATCGAAATCGCCTCCGACACCGAAGCCTTTGCCGTATTGGTTGAGGGGACGAAAAGTTTCTTGACTGATTTCCGTAACATAATTGCCCAGCGTTCGCTCGATGCCTGCGTAGGCATTGAAGAGGAAGCGAGGTGTGATGCGGAAGTACCATTCGAGTTCGCTCGAGTACTGACGCACATACGCTTTTTCGGTGGTTACTGTGATGGGCGACCATTCACGCGAGCAGCTGTTGGCTTGCAATAAAGCGAAGAAATAACTTTCGTGTCCTGCAATATCATGCTCATACTTCAACTGCATCTCGGCCGAGTTGAAGAACTTCTTGTTAATCACCACGCCCATCGAGTCGTCACTCAGTTTGATGGTTTCGTATACATCGCGGTAGATGTCTGAGTAGCGGCTATACGGGCCAATGTTCGACGGGAAATTCCAGCGCCAGAAGCGTGAACGCGTAAATTGATTCACCGGGTGACCAATGGTAATGACCGATGCTGCAGGATTAATTTCTGCGGAAGAGCCGATGCCTGCGCTAATCTTTAATCGTTGAATCTTCGCTTGCACATTCAGGTTTAATCCCTGTCGGTTGTTGGTCATCTGACCGACACGTGTAAGTGCGCTGCCAAAAGGCTGCAAGAGAGAAGAACTTCCCACGCTGCCTGCGGGGATGTTGTTTACACTGTATTCGCGTACGGCGGTGTTCCAATACACCCCTGTGTTATT
>JAURKF010000221.1 GCA_030831885.1 Flavobacteriales bacterium | reverse complement strand
GTTCGTTGTGTCCATCGTGCGTGAACACGGCTCCTTTCCCTGCATTGAACAAAGGACAATCTTCGAGCACGCGAATAGCTGCTTCTACGGCCTCTACCGATGTGCCGCCGTCTGCAAGCAATCTACTGCCCGCTGTAAGAGCGCTGTCTAGTGCTTGTTTATAGGCTTCTTGTTCTTCAGCGGTTAGATTCATCTTAACCAAATTGCCGGCACCGCCGTGAATCGCTATGGCATATTTTCCTGTCATTTCTTCGGTGTGTGTTTGTTTCGTTTCCTGCGATGTACACGCAGTGAAAAGGCAGACGATGACCGCGAGCCAACTGATTTTCATGGAATTTTTATTGAGAGGTTTAGTCCAAGCACGAAATAGGAATTGTTGCCCGAGCTGCGCTGCAGCTGATGCTGAATTTGATAATATGAGTCAACACGTACATAATCGTTGGCCGTGTAACTCATGCCCATAGCAACGCGGTATTGGTCGATTCCATTGCGCGTGGGGCGGTTGAGTGGAAGCATACATTCAGCCGATAAATAAGGAGCCCAGTAATAATTTATACGATAGCGAACAGCTATGCGGTTGCGGTTGTACCATAAGGGTCCTTTGAAATCATCCGAAAAGTGTTCACCGAATATCAACTGCTGCAATCGATTGCGCGCGCTGAAACTCCATTTCCCAAATCCTTTTGACCAAGTAAGGGTGTGATAGAATAGTCTTCGCGCGCGGTATGAATTATCGAGCTGGCGATATTGAATTTCGCGCATGTGAAATTCTGAATTCCAGTTTCGATTCAGTCTATACCCAATGGAAGCATCTGCAAATCCGAACCAGAGCTCTTGTGCATTCTGATTGAAGTTGAGTTGAGTTCCCACCGAAAGATCCCAGGCGCGGTTGAGGTTTTTAGTAACACCCATTCCCGTGATCAGCACAAAATCGCTCTGCTGCGCGCGAAGCATACCGGTTATGAAGACGATGATAAAGGTTGATATGTAGCGAGCGGATTTCAATATACGTAACGGTACGTTCGATCGAAGATGATTTCACCTTTTGCGTTCTCGGTAGTGCGTCGTGTGAGCATGCCTTTGTTGTCATACTCGAATCGCGTTCTTTTTTTTACGTTCCCGGAACCATCATAAGTAATTTCTTCGGTTTTATCATCGAGGTTGTTGTAAACGTATTCGACGCGCTCCGTGATGATGGTGTTTTCAGTGCTTAGGCGTTCACCAAGTCGATTCCATCGGTCGTAAGTGCTTATGGTTGACGTGTGCTTATGATGCAGCGAGTCGATAATCGTTTCGCGTATTTCTTTCCCTTTTCGGTTGTATTCATGTTGTTCCACTTTCACGCATGAACTGTCTTCATCGAAGTACTTCACTTCTATTTCACGACCCTTTGAATCGTAGTGGGTGCAGGTATAGCTGCGTTCATTCGCACCTTTCTGAACTTGTTCAGTGCGCACACAGCTTTCCTTGATTTTTCTGGAACGAATCTGTTTACTCTCTTGTGCGAAGACTATCAACACAAGGCATTGAAAGCAAAGGAATAGAACGTATGTTTTCATGGCAGTGACAGTATATCGATGCGTTCCATTTCAATCTTTTCACTGCGCTCACTGATATGAACTTTACGAATTACCGGAGAGCTTTGATCGATTTCATTCATATCGAAAGAATAGGTGTAGATGGTGTAATCGCCCGGGTAGAGATAAGAGAAGCGGAACTTGCCGTTGTAATCAGTTTTGATGCGCTTATCGAATCCGGAATGATCACCAAATACGATATAGACATAGGTGTCTTCGGCGGCATAATCCGCAATGGTGTCAGTTAATGATCCGTTGAGGGCATAGGTCCATACCTGGCCGCTTATCTCGGCATCGCCACCAATTCCTTCTTCCTTTCTACAGCTTGTCAGGAGTGCACTAAGGAGTATCAGAAAAAAGAGTGGGTGTTTCATAATGAAAAGGTTTGATCAATCTGGATGTATTTAGGCATTTCAGCTGAAATGATTATGATGATGCGGTTTTGTTTCATGGAGTGAAGATAGCTGCATAATGCGCCGGTATGGCTTTCACTCAACCCTGTAAACGGATCATCGAGCAAGAGAATGGGCTTGGATGTTAGAGCGGCGCGGGCAAATTGCAGCATGCGCTTTTCGGCCGAAGAGAGATCTGCGGCTGCGGGTTGAATGCTTCGATCGAGATATGCTAGGCATTGCTCTTCGGTTGTGATACTGAGCTGAGTGAGCACTTTTGCTGCGCCAGCACGTTTGGAATCCTTGCGGCTGTAAGAGATTGCTTCGAATACAGTTTTTCCGAGCAACGGGTAGTCTTCGCTTACGATGGTAATCATTTTTCGCAAATCATGCGAGCCAATGGTTGTAATGTCTTTACCATTAATGAATATGCTGTTAGCTTTCGGAGTATGCAGCTTGAGCAGCAATTTCAAGACCGTCGATTTTCCACTTCCCGATGCGCCTCTCAGTGCATAAATCTGTCCCGTGCTCATCGAAGCATTGAATCCATTGAGCACGGGCAGCCCTTCACGATAAGCGAATGTCAAATTACTGAAATCAACCGTGAGTTTTTCATTTGAAAGCATAGCATCATCGGCATGATGCATTGTTTCATGAGGCAAATTGAGCAATGCGATGAGATTGCGAAAGGATGTAGAGCCGGATGTCAACAGGGCAGGCACGCGTAGCAATCGTTTGAAGACACTCTGAAGATATAAAAGCACCAGAATAAAAATTAATAGTGATGCCGAACTGCCGTTGGCCTGTGTTGATGCTATGAAGAGCAGCAAACCGATGGCCGCAAAAAACATGAATTGCGGAACGCTTTTGTTAAGTCCGTTGATACGTTGAAAGGCGATGGCCGATTCGTACACTTTTGTATTACGCTTTTCAAACTTTTGTTCTTCGATATGTGCGCGGTTGAATGCTTTTACTGTAGTGATGGCATGCAGGCGCTGCTCAATGAAACCCAGCAAGGAGCTTCGAGCCGCGCGCCTTGTTTCGTTCGGCTCATTTTGCGTATTGGAAATAAACATCATGAAGATGGCTCCCATCAAAAAGATGCCGAGTAATGCCTGAGAAAGTTGCGCATTCAATTCAAATAAAAGCAAAAATGCGACGATGAGAAAGAGCGCGTCGGCCAGTGTTTTAGCAAGCCCTTTCGACACAAATTGCTGTATGGCCAACATCTCGCTTGAATAACGCGCAAGGTATTTTCCCGGTGACTTTAACTGGAAAGCGCTGAGTTCCTGATTGAGCTGCGCATGAAATAATCGTTTGCGTACGTCGGCAGAAACGCGCTCCTCGAGCATACGCATGGTGAAGTGCTCGAGCCAGGTTAGTAATCCTTTCAGGAGAGTAAGGGTAATGAAAAAAACGAAAAAGGAATTTAAATCGGATGGAC
>JAURKF010000220.1 GCA_030831885.1 Flavobacteriales bacterium | reverse complement strand
GCCGCGTACAATTTTCTTGCGCAAGCTAGCCATGCGCCTGCCGCTCAAAGGCGGAGTTTGATATTAACTGGTGTGGGCGTCTGCGCTGCCCTCGCATTGACCACCTACAGCAGCATTGGCAAGAGCGTGAGTTGTTGTCAGCTTCGTCTCGGGACTTTTGCCGAGCTTGCCCAAACAAACTATTGCCGCAAGGGAGCGCCTCTATGTGTCACCCGCTGCACGTTAGACAGAAAAAGGTTGCTTCAAATGAAAAAGTTACTGAAAATCAGCATCAATGAAAAATATCGTTCACTTTATGGTAATCCAAGAAGTAGATAAATTTTAAGCTAAAGCTATTGTTTTGAGGTAGGTCAAAGGTGTAATCTATATCGGACGACAATGAAGCAGGAACGAAACTATCAAAACCGGAGATATTGTTCTTCCACACAATGTTCAATTGACTTCCCGGAGTAAAAATCCAGGTGTAAACCATATCAATTGTGAAGGTATTGAAACTCTGATTTTCCGCTGAAACGTCGGTGAACGAAAGTTCACCGTTGTCCAGTAAGCCATAGAATTGATTGAATTTACTATAGCCCCAATAGTGTCGGATACGTGTATTGAGAGTCATAAAGGCATTAAATGCGTAATTCACATTGATAACGTTGGTATGCGATATAACATCACGACTTCCAAATAAAGGTTTCGTGGCATCAGCGTCCTCGAATGCATAAGCAAAACCAAGGTCGTTGAAATGGCTTTGGTAGCTATAGACATACGTAACAAACAAATGATCATTAAAACGCAAGCGCGGCGCAATTCGATAATTGAATCTATAGCGCCCGGCGTTTTCGTACACGCCGTAACCCGCGCCTATATCAATGGCTATTTTCTTTCTGTAATCGCTACTATACCAGCCGTAGCCAAACACATTTGTAAAGGTTCGAAAATATCGGCCCCAAACACGGGGTTCAAAAAAATCGTAACCACGCACAGGGCTGGCAGAAGCATCAAAGCCGAACGTATTGAATTTACGTGTTGTAATCCCTCCCGAGGCTTCGACGGCAACATCCGTAAAATGCCGTGGTAAGTAAAGTTGATTGTACGCAATATTCAAGTCGGACCACATGCGATTAAAGCGGCCGAATGGTTTGTATATGGCGTAGCTGTTGTATAACCAAGCCACTATTGAGTTGTTGGCCTGTAAAAAACCAAGGTCATTGGGGTCGTAGGTATCGCTCTCTGTGTATTGTCCCAAGGTGCAAGTCCAGTTGCCACTTATCTTGTTCAATCGTATATCCTGCCTAAAACCCATTCTTTCGGCAGGATTCTCGTTGCGGTAATATGGATTTGATTTATAACTGGCACTTCCACCTCCGCTAATACTTAGGGAGTTTTTCTTGTTTCGAATATCAAATGCGGTTCCGAGCACATTGGCATCGTAATCATCCCCACTTCGCAAAACACTTGTGTTGATCAGTGAGACGAACGAGTTGTTGGGCAGTATCTGATCCAACACGGTTACATTGTAGTTAGTAAGGGAGGAAGTATTAACCGATCGAGTTGCACCCGTTAGCGTATCAGTTAAAGTAGCTTGCGAGGGCAAGGTAACCGCGTTGAAAAAACCAATACCGAGTTTGTTTTTGTTGCGTCCTGAAATTTTCGTTGCATTGGCGATTCGGTCTGCTTCAGGATTCGCTGTAATTATTTCATGGTCTCTTAGCTCCGAATATACCCGGCTCGACCGAAATGGGCTTTCAAATCCGATACGTCTTGAATAAAAGATACCTGCCCTTGAAAACAATTCAGTTCCTTCCGTGAAAAACGGCCGATTATCGGCAAACTGGAGTTCATACGCTGAAAGGTTGAGCACCTTTTGGTCACTGATTGTTTGACCAAAATCCGGAATAAGCGTAGCATCCAATGTGAACGCATCATTCAAACCCAGTTTCAAATCCATTCCATAATTGTAACTGCCGGCAGCATCATGAGATCCATCAGCACCTTCAGCTGTATTTACGTAGCCACTTGCATAAGGGTAGAAGAAAATTCGACGCGGTGTGTCAATATCACCAATTCCCGTGAGCGTGCCCATCTGCGTTAGTAAACCGGCAACTCGTAAATCAACAGCATTCCAATAAGCATGCTGACGGGTGCGTCGCACATCCCGAACGAAGTTGATATTCCAAACGAGTTCATTCGAATTTTGAAATCGAAGCGCCGCGAACGGGATTTTCATTTCGGCTGACCAACCCTTATTTGTTATGCGAGCCTTAGAATACCACACGGCATTCCAGCTCACATCGTTACCCTCATTGTCGGTGCGGGCGTCGTATTGCTCCCCATTGGGAGAAGTGAAAAAAGTAAAACCATTGATACCATCTCGATAACAGCTAAAGATTACTCCACAATAATCGGTATTGCATGTTTGATCGCGCCCGCAGAGTTGATGCAGAATAGAATCGGGAGAAGTATCGAAACACATGAAGCCTAAGTATATAGCCTCGTGGTCGTAGATGACTTTGACACTTGTTTGCTGTGTTTGCGGCAAACCAGGGTTGGGCGCATCCATAATGAAACCGCTTGCTTCCGGTACATCCATCCAACAAGAATCGTCGAGAAAGCCGTCTATCTCAGGATGAAATGCCGCCCTTATAGCCTTCAGCGATTTTTTTTCAACCTGACCCCAACCATCCAATACAGAAAGAACCAGAAAGGTTAGCGGAATAATAGACTTCAGGCATTTCATGATTGGAGTGAATCGGTCGCGAAATTAAACCTCCGATGCAATGGATAAACAAAAGTGTCGGTTGTTGGTTTATGATGCGGGAAATTCCTCATTGCAGCACAAGGCTCTAGTGATTTTAAATTTGCCCTATTGGTATGACCATCCGCTTTCTGACATTTGTACTCGCCCTTTCAATTTTCACATCCGGCATTCATGCGCAGGAGCGATTCACCATAAGCGGAACGATAAAAGACAGTGAAACGGGAGAGTTTCTGACAGGAGCCGTCATCCAATGCACCGATCTGGCTAAAGGAACAGCAGCCAATACCTACGGATTTTACTCCTTGAGTTTGCCGGCGGGAAGACATACGCTTGTTGCGACAATGCTGGGTTATCAGCCTGTCACAATAGAATTGGATTTAATTCAAGACCTTCAAAAATCCTTGGAATTAAAGCCCGCCGGAATCGAGACGATCGAAGTAGAAATTCAGGCAGGTCGCACCGACAACACGCGCAGCACCGACATTGGCAAAATTGGATTGGAAATGGAGCAGGTCAAAACCTTACCTGTTTTGCTGGGAGAAATAGACATTCTAAAAACGATTACTTTATTGCCGGGTGTAAAAAGCAGTGGAGAGGGTAACGCCGGCTTTTATGTGCGCGGTGGGGGCGTAGATCAGAACCTAATTCTGCTTGACAATGCAACCGTGTATAATGCATCGCATTTGTTTGGATTTTTTTCCGTTTTCAATGCCGATGCCGTGAAGAATCTTGAACTCACCAAGGGAGGTATTCCCGCCAGCTATGGCAGCAGACTCGCATCTGTTCTCGATATCAATCTCAAGGAAGGTAATCAGAAGAAATTCCACGCCCAGGGAGGCATTGGTACTATTTCTTCGCGTCTGACCATCGAAGGCCCCATTAAAAAGGATACTTCCTCGTTCATCATTAGCGCGCGACGCACGTATATCGATGCGCTGCTGAAGCCATTTATTAAACCCACTGCCAACGCATACGGGTCGGGCTACTATTTCTACGACTTAAATGCGAAAGTGAATTGGAAACTATCCTCGAGGGATCAATTGTATCTGAGCGGATATTTTGGAAAAGATGTCTTTACGTTTAACAGCAAAAAAACCAATTTCAATACGCGGATACCTTGGGGAAATTCGACAGGTACGCTGCGATGGAATCGGGTAATCAATCCGAAGCTTTTCATGAACTCCATCCTCACACTCACCAACTACAATTTTTCATTTGGTGCCAAACAGGAGGGCTTTGAGTTCACACTCTCAAGTGGAATTAGGGATCTGGGGGCAAAGATTCAGTGGAGTTATTTCCCCGACTACCGTCACCGCGTTAAATGGGGCGTCGATTACACGCATCACGATTTTATTCCCAACAGTGTTTATGCGCGCAGCGGAGAGACCGAGTTTGATACCGGGAGCAAGGTGCATTTAATTTCACATGAAGCGGCCGCATACCTTCTGGATGAGTTCGATATAAATGAGAATATCAGTATCAATGCAGGGTTGCGTTATTCCTATTTCGCCCATGTCGGCCCGTTTACCCGTTTTATAGAAACGGAAACCGGTCCGCTCGCATCGAATGTGACCACCACCACCATTAATTATGAGAAGGGAAATATTGTAGGTGATTACGGTGGGCTGGAACCCAGACTAAACGTGCGCTGGTCAGTTGGTCGCAACGCGAGTATCAAAGCAGGTTTCATGAGAAACTACCAATACATTCACCTTACGAGCCTCTCGCCCACTTCCCTTCCCACTGATGTATGGCTGCCAAGCACTGAAGTGCTAAGACCCCAAATTGGTGAGCAGGTAAGTGCGGGGTATTTCCGGAATTTTGGCAATAACGATTGGGAAAGCAGTGTAGAGATCTACTACAAAACAATGCAAAACCAAAGCGAATACAAACCGGGTGTTCAGCCGGATCAAACTGTAAATGACAACATCGATAATCTGCTGGTATTTGGTTCAGGACGCAGCTATGGCGCCGAGTTTTTCATTAAAAAAGCGACAGGAAAACTTAATGGATGGGTGGGATACACGTGGTCGAAAACGGATAGAATCTTTGAAACATTAAACGACGGAGATCCATTTCCAACACGCTGGGATAGACGCCACGACTTAAGTTTTGTAATGAACTACAAAATACATCCCCGCCTTGATTTTGGATTTGTGTTCGTTTACGCAACGGGCAACGCAATCACCCTTCCTATCGAGCGATACTTTTATGAAAACCAGGTAATCGATGTGTATGGGGCACGCAATAGTTATCGTATGGCACCCTACCACCGCGCCGATTTTTCAGCGACCTGGCATACCAGGCATCGAAAGAGAGATTCAGGTGTAGATGAAGTTGCAGATAATCGTAAAGTCAAGTTCAAGAGCAACTGGAATTTTTCCGTTTACAATCTTTACAATCGCATGAATCCTTACTTCATTTATTTCGGAACTGACGGACAGATACAAAATGGTGCCTTTCAGGTAAAAGCATATCAGGTGAGCCTCTTCCCCATTCTGCCCAGTATTACCTGGAATTTCGAATTCTAAGCTTGGTTGTACTTTCGCCGAAGAATGAAAAACCTCGCACACCTCAACATTTATTTCTGGAAATACCGTGGGAGGTTACTGGCCGGTTTTCTGCTCATCGCTCTTGGAAATGTTTTCAATGTGTATGCCCCGGCAATTGTGCGTGATGGTATCGATTTTCTGGCCGATGCGCTGAGTGTTAAAAACCAGTTATCATCAGAACAAGTAATACCGGCTCCTAAAAGTTTCGAGCAAATTGCTGATTGGACCG
>JAURKF010000219.1 GCA_030831885.1 Flavobacteriales bacterium | reverse complement strand
ATTTTTTCACCTGCGTTGTTGTGGTTTGCAGGCAGGGATGGAAACCATATCGGCGCAAGTGTGCTTATATATGCTGAGTTTGCTTTTTTACTGTTAAGCGGTATTATCCGAAATAACCCTTTGTTGAAAAGAGTGGCGTTGGTTGTGGTGTTGTATTATGGCTCACTAGTATGGTACGTTTTTCCGGTCGATAAGAAAATTTCATGGGAAGGGCATGCATGCGGATTCTTTATTGGAGCGTTTGCAGCATTTTGGTGGCGTAAGCAAGGGCCGCAACGAAAAGTGTATCAGTATGAGCTAGAGCCTGAATTGCCCGATGACGAAAACGCTTATTGGAAGATTCCTTCAGAGGAAAAGAAGCCGGAAACCACAACCGTCACGGTTAAGTATCATATCACATCTGAGAAAAAAGACGATACGTCAAAGGATTGATTAGCTTTCAACCACTGAACGGCCGATACTTTTATAATAGAAGCCGAGTTCATTCATTTTTTCTAAATCGTACAAATTTCGTCCGTCAAAAATGGTTTTCGTTTTCAGCAGGCTGATCATCTTTTCGAAATCGGGGTTGCGGAAAGCGCTCCACTCGGTGCAGATAAGCAGGCAATCAGCATCTTTCAGGGCTTCGTATTGGTCGGCTGCATAGGTGATAGCATATCCTTTTTGAAGCTTTACATTTTCCATTGCTTCCGGGTCGAATGCCACGATACGGGCGCCGGCTTCCAGCAAATGCTCAATCATATAAAGAGCAGGTGCTTCGCGAATATCGTCGGTATCGGGTTTGAAAGCCAATCCCCATAATGCAATCGTTACATTGGTCAATGAACCTTTGTAATGGTCTAGTATCGGGCCTAGGAGAATTGTTTTTTGTCGCTCATTTACTTTCATTACACTTTTGAGAATCTTGAATTCATAGTGATTCTCCATCCCGCTATGAAACAAGGCTTGAACGTCTTTTGGAAAACAGGATCCTCCATAACCGATTCCGGGAAACAAAAAACGCTTGCCAATGCGCGAATCAGTGCCCATTCCCATGCGCACCATGTCGACATCGGCTCCCACCTTCTCACAGAAATTTGCGATCTCATTCATGAAGGAAATCTTAGTTGCCAGAAACGCATTTGCAGCATACTTGGTGAGCTCTGCGCTCCTTTCGTCCATGAATATGATTGGATTACCCTGGCGAGTAAATGGCTTGTAGAGTTCCTCCATCAATTTGCGGGCGCGTGCACTGTTGGTTCCAATTACTACACGGTCGGGCTTCATAAAATCGTCGACTGCAAAACCTTCCCGAAGAAACTCAGGGTTGCTTACCACATCGAAAGGCACGTGGGTGTGGCTTATAATGGCGCTGTGAACTTTTTCAGCAGTGCCTACGGGAACCGTGCTCTTATCGACTATGACTTTGTAATCTGTAATGATTTTTCCAAGTTCATTGGCAACATTCAATACATAACTCAAATCGGCGCTACCATCTTCACCGGGCGGGGTAGGCAATGCCAAGAAAATTATTTGAGCTGTATCGACCGCGCTTTTTAAGTCGGTTGTGAAGTGAAGGCGTTGTTCGCGGATATTACGCTCGAATAGCACGTCTAGGTGAGGCTCATAAATCGGGATTTCTCCCTTTTGCATGCGCTCTACCTTGGAAGCATCAATATCGACACAGGTTACGTTGTTGCCTGTTTCCGCGAAACAAGTGCCTGTGACAAGGCCGACATAACCCGATCCTACAACAGTAATATTCATGACTCAAAAGATTTGGGGCGAAAGTAAGCAGTTTAGGGCTTGCGTCGAAGCAAAATGGCATCAGCAAAGCCGGCAAATGGTGCCATTTGCCATTTCGAATTGGTGTTGCGCATTCGTGCGAATAATTTCCAGGTCGTGCGAGGTGAATAGAATGCCGATTTGCTTCGTTTTGCAAATGTGTTGCAGCGTTTTCATCAACTCTTCTTTGGCGATGTAATCAAGGTAGGTAGTCGGTTCATCGAGCAGCAAGAAGGCGGGTTGTTGAGCCAGGGCGCGAGCAATCATACCTTTCTGCAATTCTCCGTCGCTAAGCTTGTTGAGAGGTCTGTCGGCCAGCGATTGTATTGTAAGTGCTGAAATGCAGTCGTCGGTTATTTCTTCAAGATTGATGTTGGAAGTTGACTTTTGCGCATTGTATGTTCCCATTCTCACGAGGTCGCGAATGGTCAAGCCTGGCAGTCGCATGCGGTCTGTCCAGAGTGCTGCGATATAGTTGGAACGAGCCACAGGAGCGAGTTTGGAGAGGTCGACGCCATCTACGCTAACAATGCCTTCGCTCGGTTGAAGGAGTCCTGCAATACATTTCAGTAATGTGCTTTTACCTGTTCCGTTGCGGCCCTGAATAGATGCAATTGTGCCGGCATCAACCGAAATGTTCACTTTGGAAAACAACTCCTTTTCCGGAAACGAAAAAGCCAGGTGTTGAATTTGTAGTTGGTGAACTGCGCTCATATCATAGGGCTAAAACGTTTCCATCGAATAACCAAGGCAATCACAAAAGGAGCTCCCAATGCCGAAGCAATCGTGTTGAGGGGCAATGCCGTAATTCGGCTCAGCCAGTCGCATAGCACCGCTGTAAAGGCTCCAAGCCATAGCGTTGCAAGAAGGTTCTTTTTGTGATCGGCTGTTTGAGTGAGCCATCGTGACAGGTGAGGCACGGCGAGACCAATGAACGCTACCGGTCCGCAAAAAGCTGTCGTACAGCCGGCCATAATACCCGTGGCAACCATCATTGATATGCGCATTGCGCGCAGATCGACACCCATTGTTTGGGCATACGATTCTCCCAGCAACATAAGGTTGAGGGCAGGCAGAATGCGCAATGAAATGAAAAGACCCGCTGCGAGTGCGCAGAATAAAAAAGATATTTCAGTGAAATTACAATCCCCGAAGTTGCCCATGCCCCAGTTGATGTAGGATCGCAGGGCTTCGCTGCCGGCGCGTGACTGAAGAGCATCAACTACTGCTGAGGTAAAGAATGTTAGCATAAT
>JAURKF010000218.1 GCA_030831885.1 Flavobacteriales bacterium | reverse complement strand
ATGTGGAAGATTGGGGTCGGTGCTTTGTCCTTTCACACCCATCCAGCGAATGGCCATGATAGGACGCGTATAATCGTAGTAGCCTTTCGTTCCCCAGCATGCAATGGCAGCATCGTGAATGCCTCCGCCAAGGGCGAAGTAACCTTTGATGTCCCATTCCAAATCACTTACAGGTTCTACTCCCATCCAGCGTTTTTCAATGCCGAGCAGATCCATCTTATCTTCCACTTCATTAAAGAGCTTGAACCAATGGCCCGGCGGGGTTTCAGAACTTGGACCATCGGCCCAGTATTGTGATAGAACACGACTGAAGTCTTTACGAGGTACCATTTGTTGCTCGTAGGGTAAACCTGTGTAGGGGTTGATGTCATGGCCAGGATCATTCACGCCTCCTTCAAACATGTTATAGAACGATTGATATTCCTCGAATGTTGAAGGAAGCTGCTCTTCGGATGTGATGTTTAATCCCCCAATGTTATTGGGCGAAGCATCTATCATTACGCCATCATCATTGTTATGTAAGGAATGCCATATAATATTCGTTACATAGCCCCATTTAAAGAAGCTGTCATCGAGACCGGATTGTATGGTGGTATCCAGCAAAGGGGGTGGCCCCGGGTCGAGATACACTTTCCAGTTCATTCCGTCGCGTTGCAGAATGGCCGACTGATCTTCCGTTAACGCGAAGGGCGTTACATTACCCCATTCGTGAGATAATGCAGGTGTGCCGCTTCCCGGAGGGCACTCTACGGGAATGCCACTTTGGTCAATACAGGTACCCAGTACTAAAGCCTGCCAACGATTGGGATCTACTACATCGGGGTTGCCGGGAAAGGCTGGTTCCAATTGTCCATTGATCGGATAGTACTGCAAGTTTGCGTAATTCAATTGTTGATTCGAACCATCTTGCAAGGCAAACTCCTGAAGCTTTGCCGCGATGTAATTTCCAAGTTTGGCAGGATCACCATCTGAATAATCGGTCGATGTTATCGATGGATCATACCCAAGCGCTGTCATTCTTTCGTTGATGTATCCTTGTATAGTTAGCAAGTTTGCACCCGGAGCGAAAATGGTATACCTGTTCCAAAGTGTGCGGTAGGCTGCATAACTGATAGCCTTTTCTTGTGCTGCCAGCAAATCACCATCTGCGGGCATGGGAATGCCATTGAACGGGCAGTTGAAATTGCCCCACGTTTGTCCGAGTAAATAGGGTTGAGCCTCGTCGTCATACATCGCCCATGCATCGTACATGGCAATTGATACATGCGCGAGGTGTCGTGCATGCACTGTTGGTTTAGCAAAATACTTTCGAATACATTGAAGCTGAGTTTCGCTCCACTGGCGTGCTACAGATTGCTGTGCTTTTGCACTATCGGCAAGCATCACTCCTGAACAAACAACCAAAATAGTTATACGGTATAAGAAATTCATATGAGGCCTTATTAAAAGGGGTTTCGCTAAATTACTTCCATCATTGTCGATTGTTGCTATGATTGGCTATTACCTTGATATTTGTCAAGTCGCCTCAACGTTTTTTTGATAGATGTTAAGACATATATTTTATGGGGTTAGGTCAATTCTTAGTTATTCTTGCGTCGCTTAAGTCTATCGATATATGTTTCTACCGCAATTCATAATTGCCATGGTTTTTTTGTGTTTGGGGGTGGCCATGTGGAAATTGCCGCCGAAAAAAATCAATCCGTTATACGGGTATAGGTCGAAAAGTTCCATGCGCAATCAGCAAACATGGGATTTCGCTCAACGTGTTTCTTCACGGAAATTTATTTTACTGGGACTAATCATGCTTTTCGTAGCGGCAATTGAATGGCTTATTGCATTACCGCAGGTATGGTGTGCCCTCATTGTTACTGCCTCTCCGTTGATTGCTTTTCCTTATCTAATTCTATCGGTTGAGAATCAAATGAAAAGGAAGTTCCCTAACGAAGGATAATTGTCAACTTAGTTTGACAATAGCAAGCTTTAGGATGTCCGTAAAGACTTTACATACTGATTCCTTATGCGGAATATTGATACCAATTAAATTAACTTGTTTACCTTTACGACGAATTCAATCCAAATGAATTACAAGTAAGCTATTCAATGAGCGCAGTCTTTACGTTTTATGAGAAGCAATATGCGAGTGTAATGCGGCGCTTACGCATGGATTTGGATGTGAATTACCTCTATCATGACAGCCGTCACACGGAGGATGTTATCTCACAGGTACAGGAAATTGCACACAGGGAGGGAGTTGGGTCCCATGAAATCGCGCTTTTGAAACTTGCGGCCCTTTATCACGACACAGGATTTTTACGTCAACGTTTGAATCATGAAGCGATGGGGGTGCGTATCTTTCTCTCAGAAGCAGCCGATTCCGGCATATCCCAGGAAGATAAAGACCACATCTGCAGGCTTATCATGGTAACGAAGATTCCTCAGCAACCTGAAACGCTGCTCGAGGCAATTATTTGCGATGCGGATTTGGATTATCTGGGGCGCGAGGATTTTCATTCTATATCTGAATTTCTGTACTTGGAACTTAGGAGCAGCGGCTCGGTTGATAATCGGATGCGCTGGGATGAAATGCAGTTGTCGTTTCTCGAGAATCATCGCTTCCACACAGAATCATCGAGGAAGTTGAGAATCGATTTACTGATAAAGAATACTCAGGTAGTGCGCAATAGACTGAAATCGGGCTATTAAACGATTCGGAAAAGGGCCATTTCTCCTTTACCTTTTAGATGTATCATACCAAGGCTTTCATAGGGCAAGTCCGAACCGATTTGCTTAATAGTTTCTGTTGTGGTCGTGACGCTCATGGGACTTCCGGCAGATTCTACTCGTGAGGCAATGTTGACGTCATCGCCAACCACATCATAAATGAACCTTGTTTTACCAATGATGCCCGCAATTACTTTCCCTGAATGTATACCAATACGACATTGCCATTTTCTAGTTTGCTGCTCATTGCGTTGATTTAAATATGCGATGAAATCAAGTCCTGTTTTCACCAAATTCAGTGCATGTTTAGCGTCCAATTCATGCAGCCCCGATACGGCCATGTAGGCATCACCAATGGTCTTGATTCGTGTGGCTTTATTCTTCTCACATATGTTGTCAAACGCACCGAAAATATCCGATAGCTCGTTGATGAGTTCCTCCGGAGACATCGATGCGCTGATTGTAGTAAACCCAACGAAATCACAGAATAAAATACTTACATTTTCTTTGATTTGCGGGGCGTGTTTGCCTAGGTTAATTAAATCAGATACAACTGCATCCGGAAGCAATACGCGTAGCAGCTCGTTCGACTTTTTTCGCTCTCGCTGCAGATCGATATGTGTTTGAATACGTGCTTTTACAATGTCAGGGTTGAATGGTTTGGTGATGAAGTCGGACCCACCTTTCTGAAATCCTTTCGTTTCATCAGCCACTTCGTTGAGAGCTGTCAGGAAAATAATGGGAATCGCCGAAGTTTCTGGGTTCGCCTTTAGATGCTCACACACCTGAAAGCCATCCATTTCCGGCATTATAACGTCGAGCAAAATTAAATCGGGTTTTGGCATTTGCTGAGCAATCTCAATACCCTTGATGCTGCTTTTGGTGAGCTTCAATCGGTAGTCATCTTTGAGCAGCGCATTGAGCACCTGAAGATTTTCCGATGAATCGTCCACAATGAGTAACAGTGGTTTTTCCGTCGTTGAAGGTAGTGCGTTGTTCATGCGCTCATGATTTGAAGGGCTTCATCAAAATCGAATTTCTCCAATGCGTTCTGACATTGCTTGAGTCGGAAGCTTGTTTCCATATCGAGAATATAGTCGTTCAGCAGCTCTTCAGACAACTCAAGCGCAGAACTGTCATTGTTGGTTATTTGAACTAGGAGATTATTCCATTTTTCATTTAAGGTAGCTTCGTCAATAATGCTCTTTTCTTTGGCGTTTGCCATAGGACCTTCCAGCGTATTCAGAATCCTTTGAGAAAGATTGACAATTTCGAGGGTTATACTGCGCACGAGATTTCGGTCTTCATCTGTTATTTGCGGAGTATTCGCTTCTCTGAGGTGGTGCAAACGAGCGGCAAGTGGAGCAAGCTGCGCATGTAGCTCTTTTGCGCCAATATTACCGGTAATTCCACTCAACGTGTGGATGTAACCCGCCAGCATACTTACATTGGTATCACGTAAATATTGTTCGCACTCTTCGTCGGCAGTTGCATATACCGTTGCATACGAGCGCATCAACTTTTCGTAGGATGTACGCTTGTTTCCCACTCGGTAAAGTCCCTCCTGTAAATTCAGTCCCTCTATCATATAAGGTAATGGACCAAATTCGTTTTTTTCTATCTCTACATCTTTTTGATGAATGTGCTTTATCAATGCTGAGTAAAGAACAAGAGGATCGATTGGCTTCGTTATGTGCTGGTTCATACCTGCCGCGATACTCTTTTCCGCTTCTCCCTTCATAGCATGTGCTGTCATTGCAAGGATGGGCAGCAATTTGTGACGGTCGTTTTGCCTGATTTTTTGAGTCGCTGTGAGGCCGTCCATTTCAGGCATTTGAATATCCATGAGAACACAATCAAACTCTTTTGTATCAACTTCATTAATGGCCTCTAGTCCATTTCGGGCGATACTAACCTGTATTCCAACATCGGCAAGTAACTCGGTTGCAAGATCGAGGTTCAACTCATTATCTTCAACCAACAATACGTTGCGTCCGGTCAGTTCTTTCCGAATGTCCGCCATATCGATCATGTTCGTCAATTCCGATTTACTCCGGGTCGGAGTCAGGTGCAGTAAATTGTTTATAACATCGAACAGGGTCGATGGATTAACGGGTTTGAGTAAATAATCGTCAACGATTTTAAGTCCAATGGCCTCTTTGATCGTATCGATGTTGTATGCTGTCACCATTACCACGGATGGCATTTCATGGGTTTCAGCTTTGAGTTGTTGCGCCAATTCAACGCCATTCATACCGGGCATCTTTAAGTCGATGAGCATGATAGAAAATGGTGCTGATGCTTTGTGCTCACGAGTGAATAGCTCGAGGGCTTCTTGCCCATTACTAGCTGAATGTACTTCGAATCCAAAGGATTCAACCATTTCTTTCAACACCTGACGTGCACTTTCCGAGTCATCAACCAGAAGTGCTTTTAATCCCTTGCGTGGTTGAAAGTCACTATGAACAAGATTAACGCTTGCTTGGTTGAGTCGGAATTCTGCATCAAAGGAAAAAGTGGTGCCGTAACCTAAGTTGCTCTTCACTTGAAGTCTGCCATTCATGAGCTCAATGATGCGCTTACAAATTGTAAGTCCTAAACCGGTACCACCGAATTTACGCGTCGTTGAAATGTCGGCCTGCTGAAACGGAGCAAAGATTTTTTGAAGGTGATCTTCACTCATTCCAATACCTGAGTCTTCAACACTGAAGGTAATGGTGGCTTGATTGTTTTCGATTTTTCGAAGGGCAGCAAACAATTTTATTTCACCTTTTTCAGTGAACTTGGCTGCATTGTCGGTAAGGTTCAATAGCACCTGACGAAGACGCAATCCGTCGCCCAGTAATACCTGCGGAATATTGGGGTCTATGCTCGTGATGAGCTCAACTTCCTTCTTTTTGCGTAATTTGATATTGATGGCATCGGCTACCTGGGCCACCGTTTCCTCCAGGAAAAGAGGCGAGTCTTCCAGTTGTAATTTGCCTGCTTCGATTTTCGAAAAATCGAGAATGTCATCAATAATGCGTAGTAATGCTTTTGACGATACTTCTATTTTATGCAGGTATTCTGTTTGTTTTGGATTCAATTCGGTACGCTGTACCAAATAATTCATTCCAATTATTGCATTCATGGGGGTCCGAATCTCATGCGACATATTCGCCAGAAACTCGCTCTTGGCTTTATTCGCATCATCGGCCATTTCGCGCAACACAACCATTTGGTCGTAGCGTTCATTGATCTCTTTATTCTTCTCTTTTACAATATCGAGTTGCCTTCCTCCGAATGAAGCAAATATGCCCAAAAAGAATGGTGCGGTATCAATAATCCAGAGCAACTCCGATTCGCGTTGACAGGTGAGGAGGTAGTTCCAGCTCACTTGGTCATAGATTATGTAGGATTCGAACATGGACCCGAATACGGGAAAACAAAGTCCGAACAAAGCACCATAAAGGGCATATAGCTGCTGATTGGTAGTTTTTCTGCGTGGCTTATTCATCAGGTTTGGTACCCTTAACTGGTTGATTTCAATTAGACCGGTTCAGCCAAAATGTTGCGCATAGTATCGAACGACATAGGCTTTCCAATAAAGTCAGTAACCAGAGATATTTCTTTCGCTCGTTGTAAATCACGGTCATCGAGCGTCGATGAAAGCACGTATATTCTTGTTTTTGAAAATCGATCTGCACCCATTTTTTCCATTGCTTCCAGCACTTCAAACCCACCCATTATCGGCATACGAATGTCAAGAAATATGAGGTCGATGGCAACTCCTTCAGAATTTTCCAAATAGTGAACAACCTCTTGTCCCGATTTGAATATTTCGATGGTAACGCCCGGCAGTAAACGCTTCAGTACTTCGCCGTGTAGCATGTTGAAGATGTCGTCGTCATCCACCAGTAGTATATGTTGCAGGTTATTCATGATGGCTAAATTCAGGTATAGTAATGGTCATTTTAGTGCCTTGGCCCAGAGTTGATTCAACATTGAGCTCCCCGTTCAATTTGTTTACAATCTCCTTGCAAATATAAAGTCCCAACCCGGTTCCTATGCTCGATGTAGTTCCTCTGAAAAACATGGTAAAAATTTTATTCAGATGAGCTGCGTCGATGCCTTCTCCGTTGTCACTAATTGTCATGATTATTTGTCCTTCTGCCCGTTGGAGTGTAAAGCGTACAATGCTTGCTATGTCTTTTCTTCTATACTTTATACTGTTTCCAATAATATTCTTCAGCAATACACTTGTTCTAGAGCGATCGGTAAATAATATGGGTGAGGTTTGTATGTCGAGTTGCAGCTCGAGCATTCCTTGAGCACTGAAACGTAAATCATTGAAAGCTTGTTGAACCATTTCAACAACGTTAAATGATTCATGTGCTATCTCCAGGCGTGAGTTTCTTGAATACTCGAGAATCTCCTGAATTGTTTCATCCAGACGAGTAGCAGACCCATCCACCATTTTTAGATAATTCTTGTTTCGCTCGTCAATTTCAGAGGAATGTAAAATGAGAGAAACAATTCCTTTAATAGATAGTAAGGGTGAACGCAAATCGTGCGATATGCTATAAACGAAGTTGTCGAGTTCGGCGTTGATTTTTTGAAGCTCTTCATTCTTTCTGTTCACCGCTTCCTGAACTTTTTTCAATTCACTGATGTCAATTCCCGTTACGATAATATGCTCGAGTTCACCAGCCTGATTGGTATAAGGAAGAATGCTCTGAAGAAATTCTACTGCAGTGCCGTCAGCACGTTCGCCGGTATCTTCCGCGCGAACAATTTGACGGTTTTCGACAGCATGACGAATGTGTTCTATCATTTTCCATGTGCGCACGCCGACGTCGGCTTGTTCCACTTCGAAAATTGATTTGCCGAAGGTGTTATCCAGCCAAATCGCTCCCTCTTTGGGTGGATTGCTTGTGAATAACAAACGGCCATCTGGGTCAAAAACAAACTTGTGTGATGGAGAGTGATTGAGAATGCTTTCATAGAAGGTCTTCAGCGTAATCATCCGTTCCGCTGCTGCATCGCGCTCGCGGCGCAATGTGATTTCCTCAGTGATATCTTTTGCGCTTCCCACTACGCGCAGCAATTCGCCTTTTTCATCACGTTCTGCAACCATCAGTGTTTCTACCATACGCTCTGCTCCATCGCTGTGCCGCTTAATTTTGAAAGTGCTCTCTCGAGTGTCTGTTTGGCCGTTGCGAATGGCATTCATATCGAACAAGCCTTGCTCGTAATCAGTATCCGAAACGCTTGACCTCCATAGCTCTCCAATAGGTATTGGGCTGTCTTCAGCAACACCGTAAATCTCGTACATGATGTTATTCCAGCGAATCGAGTTATCAGAAATACTCAATTCCCAGGTTCCAATGCGTGAATGTTTTGCAATCAGTTCAAAGCGTGTATTGATTCGAAGAATCTCTTGCCTGGCCAGTGTTTCTTCGGTAATGTCTTTTTGAAGGGCGATAAAGTTGGTGTGTTCTCCCGACTCATCAAATACGGAAATTATCTCCAGCTGGTTGTAATACTCACGGCCTTCATTGTCGTAATTGACTATAGTAACCTCCACGTTTTGTTTTTTCCAAAGAGCTTCCTTTAATTTTTCTCTTGCCGAGACAGCTGTCTTGGGACCTTGCAATAAATCTTTCGGTTTTTTTCCCAACACTTCGTCTAGAGTATATCCTGCGATTTTTGTGAATGCATTATTGACCCATTCAATGCGACCCTGGTTGTCGGTTATAATCACCCCATTCTTAGTGCGCGTTGCAATAAGCGAAAGCTTGCGCAATTCCTGCTGCGATGCCTTAATTTGTTCCATTTGTCGCGCAATGGCTTCGCTTCTCTTTCGGTTGGAAAGCATTGCCTGGAATTGCTGCGTAAAAACACCAAAAATCGTTAGATGCCTGTCGGTATGACGATTGTAAAGCTCTGCATTGGTCTTCGACACAAGACCAAAAATGAACACTTGATAATTTAAGGTTGGTTCCGAAAAGTGAGCAAAGATGCCTTGTTCGTATTGCGAAAAAAAGACATGGCTGTTAAGT
>JAURKF010000217.1 GCA_030831885.1 Flavobacteriales bacterium | reverse complement strand
GAAGGCATTAATGCACAAATCTCCGTTCCGGCCAATCAATTCGAGAAGTTTCGGGAAAACCTGTTCAATATTACATTTTTGAATGGTGTGCGCTTGAATACGGCTGTAGAAGACGATAGTAAATCTTTCTATAAACTCATCATCAAGCTGCGGCATAAAATTGTAGCGGACGGTATAGAGGATCCATCTTTCAATCCATCTAACACCGGCGTTCACTTATCCGCACAGGAATTCAACGAGTTAACCTCACAACCGGAAACTATCCTAATCGACATGCGCAACCACTACGAAAGCGAAGTGGGACATTTCAAAAACGCAATACTGCCCGATGCGGATACCTTTCGTGAAGAAATCGAGATGGTGGAGGACATGTTAAAGGGTAAAAAAGAGAAGAACATTGTGATGTATTGCACGGGCGGCATTCGCTGCGAAAAGGCCTCTGCTTATCTAAAACACAAGGGGTTTCCCAATGTGCATCAACTCGAGGGTGGTATCATTAAATATGCGCGCGACATTCAATCACAAGGATTGGAAAACCGTTTTCTAGGAGTGAACTTCGTATTCGATGAGCGCCTTGCAGAGCGCATTTCAGACGACGTGATTGCCCAATGTCATCAGTGTGGCACCCCATACGATCATCACACCAATTGCTCCAATCTGGCGTGTCATATTTTATTCATTCAATGCGCCGATTGTCGGGAAAAAATGAGCAACTGCTGTTCCGATGCCTGCAAAGAAATTGCTCTGCTTCCGGAAGAAGCCCAGAGAGAATTGCGCAAAGGAAAAGCTCCCGGACGTAATATTTTCAAGAAGGGACGGGGGGAACATTTGGTCTTCAAAACAAATCGCACAAGAGGCGAAGACCACTAACCGCCTATTTCGTCCAGCCTAGGTACACCTTGCATTCGAAGAAAGCGTATGTGCTCGCGCAAAGCTTCGCCAAACGTCGCCTTCTCGTAATATGGAACGCCATGTTCCGTTGCGGTTTTTTTCACGATTTCTGAAATTGCCGGATAATGAACATGGCAAATTTTCGTGAATAAGTGATGCTCAATCTGGAAGTTCAATCCACCTACATACCAAGACAGCCATTTGTTCTTCGTAGAGAAGTTCATGGTCGTGCGCAATTGGTGTTCAGCCCAAGAATAGGGGATAAATCCATTCTCATCCGGTTGGGGGAAGTAAGCGTCCGGCACCACATGTGCCAATTGAAATACCACCGAAAGTATCCATCCGCTAACGGCATGCATTATTAGAAAGCCTACAATCGCTTGCCATACAGGTATTCCGAAGTATATCGGTAATCCAATGAATGCAGCAAAATAGAGCGATTTAACAAGGGTGGTTTTCAAAAGCCAGATTGCGTTCTTCCCCTGTGTTTGCTTGTTCATTCCTGCTTTTTTGTAATGAATAAACTGCACCAAATCCTTCAACAGACCCCAATAAAGCGTAAGAATCATGTAAAGAAAAAATGCATAGAACCACTGATAACGATGGGTTTTTTTTTGGGGTCCGTGCGGCGAAAGTTTCAACGCCAGCTTTGTGTCTATATCCTCATCAAGGCCCGCAATATTTGTATACGTGTGATGCAACACATTGTGCTGCATTTTCCAATTCATCACCATACCCCCGAGCAAGTTCAAACTATATCCAACCCATCGGTTTACCCGATCATTAGCTGAATATGCTCCATGATTGGCGTCATGCATTACGCTCATACCTATGCCCGCCAAAAAAACTCCCGTGATCGCGCTGATGGCAAAGCTCAGCCATGGCGTTGGAAGCAATAATGGCTGGAGTGCTATACCGGCTAAATAGCCGCTTACCAAAACAACTGTTTTAAGAACCATCGCACCATTTGCATACTTGCTCTTTCCTGTCGACTCAAAATAGGCGTCCACACGCTCTCTGAGTTCCTTGAAAAATGCCTGCTGCTCAGGCGTACCGAACACAATACCGGGTTTGGATTTTGAGTGATTCAACGAAAATAAATGTGCGCGCAAGGTACATTGCGATCAGCGTACACGATTAGCTTCGTGTTTTATTTAATATCCATTGGCTGTGCGTTACTTGATCTTATTAATTGCCACCTTCCTATTAGCGTCGTGTTCACGTAAGGACTCTTCGCCTGCATCCGGTTATTATACCTTGCTATTTTCAACTGAAAACGGGAACATTCCGGCTCGTCTCCAAATCAATGACACATCAGGTTGGAATATTGTAAATTCCGAAGAGTCTATTCGCTTAGATTCTGTTGTGCTTCGCGGTGACTCCTTTTTTGTAAAACTCCCCTTGTTCGATTCTTCGCTAAAGGGCACATGGCGAAACGACAGCATTTTCGGCGAGTGGACCGACCATTCACGCAAGCAGTACAGTATTCCATTTGTGGGCGCAATAGCGAATTATTCTGAGCGCGACAAGACCATACAAGACCTCAATTATGAAGTCATCTTTTCACCGGACGACACCACTGAATCCAGTCGTGGTATGGCTATATTTCAACAAAAAGGCAATACGCTTACCGGAACAATTCTAACAGAAACAGGTGATTACCGTTACCTGCAAGGTGAAATTAGCAACGGAACACTTTGGCTTTCTGCATTCGACGGCACGCACCTTTTCTACCTAAAAGGCATGATGAAAGAGGACAGCATCATCGATGGTGTGTTTCTAAGTGGTAAACACTGGAAAGAAAACTGGGTTGCCTCCAAAAGCCAAAACAACACCCTTCGAAACCCCTATAGTATTGCATCGGTGAAGGTTAATACCAATCCCGAATTTGATGTGCTGAACAGCTCAGGAGAGCTGATTCATTTTGATTCTGCCAATTGGAAAAACCGCGTCACTATTATTCAGATTATGGGCTCTTGGTGTCCCAATTGCACGGACGAAAGTCGTTTCCTAAAAGAGCTCTATGAAAACCATAAGGGCACTGGAATTCAAATAATTCCTATTGCTTTCGAGCGCGGTGAAGACATCGGTGTTGCTTGCAAAAGGGTTCAAAGTCAATTCGAACAACTTAACATGCCCTATCCATTCTACTACGGAGGTAAAGCAAGCAAAGAAGAGGCTCAGAAAAAACTTAACTTCCTGACAGAAGTGCACTCCTTTCCAACATCCATATTCATTGACAAATCCGGTGTTATTCGTCGTGTTTACACGGGTTATTACGGACCTGGAACCTACGAAGAATTCGAAAAACACTCCGCCGAAATAAAAAATTTCGTTGCCGGGCTTCTAACTGATTAACTACAAATTCAAGAATACAGCGATTCCACCTGACACAGTCATAATGGTGCGGTCATTCAAAGATACATTAGCAGATGAGCTTGATTCGTCGCGTATATATGCGCCATAACCAAAAAAGCAATCAAAACTAACTGTTTTCAAGGCGAAGTGATATCCTGGGCCGACTCCAATGTTGACACCACTCGTCATCACGTCATACGCCTCATAATATGACGATGTGTAATTATCATAATAATACTGCTCACTCTGTTCATATTGATACTCTACACCTAGATGCATAAATAAATCACCAACCGAATAGCGCTTAATCCTTTGATAGAGTGTAATACCACCATTAAAATATTTTTCTGTGTTTGACGCGTAGGGAATGAACGATGCCTGAACACCGAAATTCTTAGGCCAATAGCGATATGCAAGACCCTTACCATTACAAGAACTTAGCACGGCACCAATTCCATGCTTTGAATAGTTCTTCTTCTCATCTGTGACTGCATTTTGGCTAAATACGTTGCTTGCTAATAACATGGTGAGCATCACCAACAGATACTTAATTACATTTTTCATATTTATTCGTTTTTAAAATCACTTATTACATCTACTTTCAGTCGTTCATCTCGGTTTGCTGCGCTCCATGCAGTATGAAACACGAGGCGCGTAATCGTTTCCATTTTATTATACAAAATTTTCGGAGCATCGTCGCCGGGTTTGTGGTAATCCTCATGAACACCACTAAAATAAAAAATCACCGGAATATTGTGCTTCGCAAAATTGTAATGATCACTCCTATAATAAAAACGATTAGGATCATCCGGACGGTTGTATGTATAATCAAGAACTAATTTCGTTTGCTCACGGTTGCATTGCTCTGAAATTTTATGCAAATCTGTACTCAATTTGTCTGAGCCAATAAGGTAAACATAGTTCGAATCCTTATGCTCCGGATCAATTCTACCAATCATGTCGATGTTTAAATCACAAACGGTTGATGTAAGCGGAAACACCGGATGATCAGAATACCATTCACTGCCAAGCAGCCCCTTTTCTTCGCCACTCACGTGTAAGATAAGAACGCTTCTGCGTGGGCCTTGGCCAGCCTTCCTGGCCATTTGAAATGCTTCACCTATTTCCATTGCCGCTGCTGTACCGCTGGCATCATCATCCGCTCCATTGTGGATTTGTCCATTGATAATACCAATATGGTCATAGTGTGCCGAGATAACAACCACTTCCTCTTTCAACACCGGGTCACTTCCTTCAATGAAGGCGAGCACATTCTCCGCTTCAATGCGCTCTATTTTCTGTTCCACATGAAAATCAACATTTACATCAATCGATACCGGTTTTACCTTCTTCCCCTTGTTCAGTTTTCCTTGCATGACTTCCACCGTTTGACCGCTCGCTTTTAGTAATGCATTTGCAAAATCCGGCGATATGTAAATGATTGGTATGTGGTCTGGCTCAGCGTCCTTTTTGTCTCTTTCCAATTGCATGCGCGGTTGCTCAAGCCAATAACGAACGCGACGCATGTACATCTCATAATTTGTATTTACTACCAACAACACGCTCGCGCCCGCTTTTTGCGCAGCCTCCGCCTTCAGAAAAACATCATCATTCCAATCCGATGTTTCATTACTTCTAGTGATTTTACTCTTTCCTTTTTTGTTAATGGGCTCGCCTTGCAAACACATAATCCAGCTATCCTTTGGAACAGAGCTTACTTTTTTATAATCATTATGGCGCTTATCCCGAATACCATAACCCACGAAAACTAGTTGCTTCGTTTGCAAATCTTGACCATCCATCCCAAAGAAATAGAAGTGATCCAAAAAAGAAAATAGCTTTTCATTCGCATGAGCCACAGATCCTAAATTAGTTTCTCTTCGTAAAGGATAGGTTTGATACCACGAACCTTGAACACAAGGTTTAAACCCAATGGACTCATAATAGGTAGAAATATAAGCAGCTGCCTTTTCTTGTCCGGGCGTTCCTGTTTCCCGACCTTCAAACTCGTCGGATGCGAGCGTATAAACATGCCTTTTGAGATGGTCAGCTAGTATGGTTGAAGCCCAGGTAGATTCAGGGTTTTGTGCAATAAAATGATCCACGTGAAATACGAGGATTATCGACAATAAGACTCTCATAAACAAGCTATTTTTTTTACTCGATTTTCATGACGACCACCTTCGAATGGGGTCTTTAAAAACAAACCAACTATTCGTTCTGCATCTTGGTCGCTTACAAAACGTGCCGGGATACACACAATATTCGCATCATTATGTTGTCGCGCTAGAGAAGCAATCTCAGGCAGCCAACAAATAGCAGCCCGAATACCAGCATGCTTATTGGCCGCCATCGCTACGCCGTTAGCCGAACCACATATCAGTATACCCTTACCTCCGTTAAGCATAACTGCCTCTGCAACCGGATGAGCATAATCCGGATAATCCACACTTTCTGATGAGTGGGGACCATAATCCTTCACTGCATATTCCTTCTGCAACAATGTCTTCAGTTTTTCTTTGAGATCGAACCCGGCATGATCAGATCCTATATGTATCAACTCCATAGGTTGTTTATTAGCACATAAATCAGTGCCCTCAAAAGTAAAACGACACTTATCATCTATCGATATGATTTCTTGTGAATTACTCCTTGACAATTTTCACACAACTTTATTTGCTCTGAACAGAATCGTCATGCCTTAGCACAATTTTCTGTGATTCATTCAAGAAGTTTTAGAACTTTAATACAACGTATCTCACAGATAAACTCACAATTCACATGTTTCATCAACAGCCAATTTTGCAACATACGTTCTTATAAACACCTTGTTCATAAGAACGTCATAGACCTCATTATCAGCGGAAGCTATATTTAACAACCTGTTAGTTGTTACAGGCTTGAATTGTATAATTCTCATTAGCAATCAAAACCATTCCTTTTTATTCAATCCGCCAACAGCCCTATAATCTATAACTAACTATTAAAAGAAATACTATTATTTGTTTAGATGAAAAAGAAAATAAAAGGTTTACGGAAGATGAAAGATGAACCAATAGTTTTGTGAACGAATGAAAGCGAGTTGGATAATTGCGGTGTTTTGTATTTCCTGTTCCTTTGGGATGCAGGCCCAACTTGTGTTTACACAGTTTAGATTTGAGAATGGTGTAGTCAGTAGTGAGGGGTATCTGTACAATGGCAAACCGGATGGTTTCTGGAAAACGTATTATCCAAGTGGAAAACTAAAGACTGAGGGAACAAGAAAAAACTTCCAACTGGACTCCACGTGGAATTTCTACAGTGAAAACGGATTACTCCAGAAGTCGATTGATTATGAAAATGATGAACGAAACGGATGGGAAAGAATTTATGATGACAAGGGTAATAAGTTGGAGGAATACACTTATCTGAATAATATCAGGGAGGGAAAAGCAAATTGGTATTACCCTTCAGGTGAATTAAAAAAACAAAGCCAATTTGTAAATAACAAAGAGGAAGGAAAGGCTACAGAATACGATAAAGATGGGAGAGTCATAACCATGCTTACCTATCGCAGTGGATTTATTTACACGGAAGAAAAGATAAATCGTTATGATGCCTTAGGAAAGAGAACAGGCGTATGGAGAGATTTATATGATGATGGTAAATTACAATGCGAGGGAAATTGGTCAGTTGGTTTAAAAAACGGAGTATTTAAATTCTATACACGTAAAGGGGATCTAGAAAAACTTGAGCGATATGAAAATGATGTTTTAATTAAAGATGATGCTTCAACAACCATTCTTGATATTAGAAAGGAATATCATAGCAATGGAAAATTAAGAGAACTAGGTACTTACAGAGAAGGAAAGAAACAAGGTAATTTCCGCTTGTATGATGAAAAAGGGACGGAATCAGGAGGATTGCTATACGATAATGATGTGCTCGTTGGTGAAGGAATGATAGATAGTTTGGGTAGAAGAGTAGGTGATTGGAAGTTGTATTATCCGGATGGTCGCACTAGGGCACAGGGTAAGTATATTGCAGGTTTAAGAGAAGGTAATTGGATATATTTTTTTGAAAACGGCAAAACTGAACAAAGCGGAATGTATAAAATGGATTGGCCAACAGGTAGTTGGAAGTGGTATCACACAAACGGCCAATTACATCGGGAGGAAAGTTTCAGAAATGGTAAAGAAGACGGCGCTTCGATTGAATACGATTCAATCGGTGTAGTTATCAATGAAGGAGAATACACAGGTGGTAAAAGAAACGGAAATTGGAAACTAACTGTGAATGATCATACAGAAGTTGGTGAGTATGCAGATGGTGAGCGAAACGGTTTATGGACATGGTACTATGGCAATGGACAAAAAATGTTTGAAGGAGAGTTTCAATTGGGTATTCCCATTAACAAACACAAATACTGGTATTTCAATGGACAATTGGAAATGACAGGAAAATACGAGGGAGGAGAGATGGAGGGACGATGGGATTTTTTCGATGAAAATGGATTTCCATCGATGCAACTGGAATATAAAGAAGGAAAAGTGGTACGAATTAACGGACAAAAAATACGATTACCGGAAAGCGAGGAAGAATGAATCAATACTTGTCGGAAATATTGAATCACCCGGTAGATAAGTTGGCGCTTATAGATTGGCCGAACATGTTAATAGTGGATGCAAACGAAGAATTTTGTCTTTATGTTAACCACACAAAGCAGGATTTAAGGAACACTATTTTTCATTCTCTTATCTGGAAAGATGTGCCACGTGAAAAAATTGAGTTTATCATTAACCAAGTCAACATTAAAGGATTTATCTCATTAGAGGATGAGGAGCATGAAAAGATAGTGCAATGGACAAGGATACATTTTGAAGATAAGCTTTATGCACTAGTGAGGTTATTTGATATTCCAACAAATAAGAAAATCATTGAAAGTGCTCTGGAGGAAAGTGAGCGGCGTTTTGAAACCTTTGCACTCTCAGTAACAGAGGGAGTTGCTATTGTTCAAGATGGGGTGATACTTGATTCGAATGATCAACTTGCGAAAATTTATGGCAAGGAGAATCACCACATGTTGAAGGGAAAGCAACTTAATGAATTGCTTGCTGATAGCGATATTCAGCGGATTCTCGCAAGCGCTGCTATATCGGTAGTCAATAGAAATGATGTGCGCATTACGGATGCAATGGGCCGCACCATATTCATGGAAATAACGGGAAGTTACACCGACTACAACAAGAAGCGCTCACTCGTATTGGTGTTCAATGATATCAGTGTTAGCAAACGCACAGAGCAAGCACTCCAGCAAAGCCTGCTCAGTTTTCAGCGTCTGTTGGAGGACTCGCAGAATGGCGTGGTGATTCTTACGGATGGAAGAATTCAGTATTTGAATCAGGCTGCATGCAAGCTGTTTTCCGTAGAGGATGAAGACGAAGTATTTGGGGAGCAGTTCTCAAATTTCATTGAGGAGACACACAAAGATTCTGTTTTAAAGGATTTACAAGTTGTGCGGGCGGGTGGTGAGGTACCCAACAAGGAAGTAAAAATGGTGAATATTCATAGTGCAGCTATTGATGTGGAGATTAAGGCAACATTGACGGTCTATGAAAACAAGCCATCCATTCAGATTACACTAAACAACATTAGTGATCGCGCAAAACTGTTACAAGAGCAAGTTCGTGTGCGTTTTGTAGAAGAAATTAACGCCGCTCTCAAGGCTGAAATCGATGAGCATAGGGCGACACAACATAAGCTAGAGCAGCAGCAGCGTCAAACCCTTGAGCAAACAGCTAAGATTGAGGCTATTTTCAATAGCACTGAAAATCTATTGATGTGGACACTCAATCACGACTTTGCAGCGACCGCAATGAATAAGAACTTCACAACAGAAATGAAGAATGTGTTTGGTGAAGAGGTGAAGGAGGGTGATAATGTTACCGACTTATTAAAAAGGCATTTAGATCACAATTTTTATCAGGGACAGCTCCAGTCGTTTACAAACGGATTTAAGGGGCGGCCGCAACAGTTTGAGCTTCCGTTAATCAATGGACAAGGTCAAACTATTTGGTGGCAGTGTTTTTTAAATCCGGTCTATTTGCATGGTGAATTGGAAGAGTTGTCTTGCCTTGTTTACGATAACACAGACCGCAAAGAGATTGATAGAAAAGTTCGTGATTCATTAAAGGAAAAGGAGGTGCTCCTTCAGGAGGTGCATCACCGAGTGAAAAATAACCTACAGGTAATTTCAAGTATTCTGAATTTGCAAACGGGTTATGTAAGTGATCCGCATACGCTGGAAATTTTACGTGAGAGTCAGCAAAGAATTAAAAGCATGTCGTTCATCCATGAAACGATTTATCGCACGGCGGATTTCAGCCGACTGGAATTCATGGATTACATAAAGACCATTGCCTCAAATCTTATTCAGAGCTATAAAACGGTAGGAACCAACGTCAGCTTTGAGCCCGAAATGGAGTCGGTAGGGTTGAATCTGGACCAAGCTATACCGTGCGGTCTCATTATCAATGAACTTGTAAGTAACGCATTGAAGTACGCATTTAAGGGGAGAAAAAACGGCCGCCTGGCGATTATACTTAAAGAGCAGGATCAAGAGATACAACTTGCCGTAAAGGATGATGGTGTTGGCCTGCCAAAGGACTTTGCCTACGAAAAAAACAATTCACTGGGAATTCAATTGGTATATGCGCTTCTGGAACAACTCGACGCTACAATGACAGTGGGCCAGGAAAACGGCACCGAATTTTTCATTCGCTTTCGTCGCAAGTAGGCTAAACAACCTTATCTTGCACTGAATTCTACTAAAATTACCGGTTATGGCAGTCAACATTCTTGTCGTTGAAGATGAAAGCATTGTGCGTAAGGACATTGAACGCAGTCTAGAAAAATTAGGTTATCACGTAGTTGCCCAAGCCGACAATGGTGAAAGAGCTATTGAATTGGCGCGCGCTACCAAACCGGATGTAGCATTGATGGATATTCAGATTAAGGGAAGCATGACCGGAATTGACACAGCCGAGGCTATCAAGCAGGAAATGGACATTCCCGTGATATACCTCACCGCTTTTGCGGATGAGCCCACCCTGAATAAGGCCAAGATAACGGAGCCTCACGGATATATCCTTAAGCCATTCAAGGAAATAGACCTTCACACGACCATTGAGATGGCCATTCACAAACATGGAAAGGAAAAGGAGGTTCGTGTTGAAAATGAATTGCTGCGCTCATTAACGAGCTTTAAGTCGAATGCAAACTATCTTTTCATTAAGCATCAATCGAAGTTGGTGAAGGTTAATACTTCTGATATTTATTATGTAGAAGCACTTAAGGACTACATGCAGATAGTTACTACCGATACCAAATACATTATTCATGCTACGATGAAAGATATCGAGCGCAAACTCCCTAAAACAGTCTTTCAGCGTTTGCACCGCTCTTATATCGTTAACATGGACAAAATTGCTTGCATATCAGGTAGTGATATTATTCTTGTTGACATCAACAAAGAGATACCGGTGGGCGGCAATTATCGGGACGAATTCGGCGAGCGCATCAATGTGCTGTGAGTACACAGCTAAGTTATGTTGGGTTTTCGGTTCTGTATGGCCACACGTTCTGTGTGGAATGTCATCGTTTAGCACATGTAACTTTGCACCCAATTCTTGCGAAAAATGAAAAACAAATACTTGCGGAAGTTCATCCATTATGTGCTTAATGGTCTTGTTATAGCACTGCCCGTCTTTGGCACAGGGTATATTATTTATAAGCTTTTTAGCTTTCTCGACAGCATTGTTCCACGTATTCTGTACACCGAGGAGGAGATGATTACACGTGGCGATCATTTTTGGGGATGGGGAATTATAATGCTTGTGTTGGTGCTGTTTGTGATGGGATGGTTTGGTGGCATGTTTATCAACGATCGCATCAAGGGTTGGTTTCAGCGGTTGCTCGATAAAATTCCTGGTGTAAATAACCTGTACAACGCCATATCGGATGTGTTGAGTGCATTTGTTGGCAAGGAGAAGAAGTTCAATCAGCCCGTTTTAGTGAGGGTGAGTGAGCAAATGGAGCTTGAAATGATTGGCTTTATAACTGATACAGATCTTTCGGAGCTGGGTAATATTCAAGGAAAAGTTGCCGTGTACTTCCCCATGAGTTATAGCTTTTCTGGCCACATGATGATTGTTCCTGTGAAAAATATAACACGAATTGAGCGCAATGCTGTAGATGTGCTCAAGTACACCATGAGCGGCGGTATTGTTGATTTTGAACCGGAGCATGAGGACCGAGCACACCACTAATTTGTTGATTCTTCACCTTATTGTACTCGTTTGGGGGCTTACGGGTATTTTGGGGCAGGAAATATCACTGGAACCTTTTATATTGGTTTGGTGGCGAGTAATTATTGCTGTGGTTTCTATCGCCTTGATTTCGGTATTTTTTAAATCATCAGTAAAAACAAATAAGGCAGGCTTGCTGCGTTTTGCGGTTGTTGGCCTTCTTACTGCAGCACACTGGGTGTGTTTTTTTGCAAGCATTAAGTATTCAAAAATTTCTGTGGCGCTTGTGGTGCTTAGTACATCTGCCTTTTTTGTTTCGTTGATTCATCCAGCCATCAAGGGCGAAAAACCTAAGCGATATGAAATGCTGTTGGGCCTAGTGGTTATATTGGGAATCTGTCTGATTTTCAAATTTGAATCGCAATATTCCGTAGGCATCATATTGTCTTTATTGGCTGCTTTTCTGGCCGCATTATTCTCCGCATTCAATTCAAGGCTTGTAGAAATACACCACCCGACAACCATTGCTTTTTGGGAAATGATATTTGCTAGTTTGGGCCTATCCTTGTTTTTGCTCATTTCGGGTCGCGGCACGGAAATGATAGAGCTACCTGCCGGTCGCGACTTTCAACTTCTGCTTTTATTGGGTTTTTTGTGCACGGGGGTCGCGTTTATTGTGAGTATTCGCGTGATGAGGGTGCTCAGCCCATTTACCTGTGCATTAGCTATCAACATGGAGCCGGTATATACCATTTTGATTGCGCTGATGTTGTATGGAAGTGAGGAGCGCATGAGCCCTGAGTTTTATTTAGGGGGGCTTGTCATTATCTCCACTCTGTTTGTCGACACGTGGATAAAGCGTCGAAAGATCTCTGCGTTAGCTCAAGAAGAGTATAAATGATGGCTGAGGATGTACTCTGCTACACCCACGTGAAGCATTGTGTGGAGTGGTAGGCCGGCTTTTAAATGGTGACGTACCTCTGTTGCGGAGACCTCAATGTGTTTTCCTTTCAGCCATTGAAACTTATCGTTGAAGGCCTTTAGTTCTGAGGGAAATACCGAATCTGAGCCAGCCCGAGGATAGACTATTACTTCAACAATTGTCAATAGCTCAGTAATATCTTTCCATTGGTTGAGAGATCCAATGTTGTCCTCTCCAAGGATTAGATAGAAAGTGTTTTCCGGAAAATCGGAGCACAGTTTCTTCAATGTGGTAATTGTAAACGATGGCCGCGGTAGAGAAAACTCAATGTCGCTTACGTGTATATTCCTAAATCCTTCGCAGGCGATGCGAGCCATGTTGAGTCGGTCTTCTTCGGGCGCTAGGTCGCTCGCCTTCTTAAACGGATTTTGTGGAGAGACCATTAACCAAACTTCCCCCAGGTCGCACTGCGAAAGAGCCTCTTGCGCAATGTGAATATGCCCGTTGTGTATGGGGTTGAACGACCCGAAGTACAACCCAATTTTCATGGTGTATTGAGAAATTCACGAACACATGATTCGGCCTCTTGAAACGCAGTGGCAAGATCACTATTGATAATAACACGGTCGAAACGAGGCTCAAAAGTCATTTCCTGATTGGCCTTGGCTATTCGTAATCGAATTTTTTCTGGAGTTTCGGTGCTTCTTTTCTGAAGGCGATCCTCCAACGCTTCAACGCTAGGCGCTTTTACAAAAACAGAAAGTGCTTTGTCTCCGAGCAATTTTTTTAGGTTCAACCCCCCAACGACATCCACATCGAAAATGACGTGCTCTCCCCTACTCCAGACGCGTTCGATTTCACTATGCAGCGTGCCGTAGTATTGTCCGCTATACACCTCCTCCCATTCGATGAATTCATTGTTTTTTACTCGATGCAAAAATTCATCCGCCGATATAAAGTAGTAATCCCTTCCGTCTATTTCATAGTCGCGTTTGGCTCGAGTGGTGGCTGAAACAGAGAAGGCGAGATGAAGATCTGGCAAACCCATAAGATGTCGAACGATCGTAGTCTTGCCTGCACCGCTAGGTGCCGAGAAAATGATGGCTTTACCAGTTGACATATGCGAAGAAATGGGGCCGCAAAGATATCGTTAGAGCACGTTGTTGATTTGCTCTTTGATTTTTTCGAGTTCATCTTTCATTATTACGACCAGCCTTTGCATATCCGCATCATTGGCTTTGCTCCCTATCGTGTTTATTTCACGCCCAATTTCCTGCGACACAAAACCAAGTTTTTTACCTTGTGACTCTCCATTTAACTCATCGCGAAAATGCAAACAGTTTGTTTCAAGTCGCTGATATTCTTCGCTGATATCGAGGCGTTCCAAGTAATAGATTAACTCCTGCTCGAAACGATTGGGGTCTATTTTGTCTATTGGAATAAGCTCTTCCAGATTGTTGCGCAGCTTTTGTCTCACCCGCTGGTTCCGAGCCGCAATGGGCCCATTTAGTGCTTCACGATTCTCGAGAATGAGGTCAATGCGTTTATGAAAGTCATTCGTGAGCTTTTCTCCTTCCAGTTTACGGTAGGTGTCGAACCTGTGAAACGCATCTTTGATCATCGCGAAAAGGGCAGCCCACTCTTCTTCGTCCAGTTCTGTTGACTCGGGTTTCAACACATCTGGAATGCGCATTATCGCGTTTATAAAATCACCGCCTTCAATAGTTGCTTCTGTAGCGAAAGATTTTAGATCTTGGTAATAAGCGTGCATGAGTGGCTTGTTGATAGCCATTCTTTTTTCTGCCTCTAAGCTTTCGTAATACACGAGTAAGTCGGCCTTGCCTCGCTGAATATTTTCGCTCAGCCACGAACGAAGCTCAAGTTCTTTTTCGCGATAGGTGCTTGGAATGCGCATATTCAGGTCGAGCTGTTTGCTGTTGAGTGCGCGCAATTCAACGGTGAATTTTTTATTACCTAAGGTTCCTTCGGTTTTACCGAAACCGGTCATCGATCGAAGCATATTCAAGGGTGTTATAAGGGCATGTTGCTATGCTTTTTGCGAGGCATAGTGTCCACTTTGTTTTCAAGCATAGCAAATGCGCGAATCAATTTTTCGCGTGTTTGTGAAGGAAGTATAACTTCATCAACATATCCGCGTTGGGCCGCGCTGTATGGATTAGCGAATAAATCGGCATATTCCGATTCTTTTTCCTTCCACTTTTGTTCAGGATTACGGGCTTCCGAGATTTCCTTTTTAAAGATGATTTCAGCCGCACCTTTTGCTCCCATAACCGCAATCTCTGCTGAGGGCCAAGCATAATTCATGTCGGCACCAATGTGTTTCGAGTTCATAACATCATAAGCTCCGCCATAGGCTTTTCGAGTTATAACCGTTACACGAGGAACGGTGGCTTCGCTAAATGCATAGAGCAATTTGGCGCCATTTGATATTATTCCATTCCACTCCTGATCTGTGCCGGGTAAAAAGCCTGGAACATCTTCAAAAACGAGCAGAGGAATATTGAATGAATCGCAGAACCGCACGAATCTGGCTCCTTTAGTAGATGATTTGATATCCAGTACACCCGCAAGAAAAGCGGGTTGATTAGCTACTATGCCAACACTACGTCCCGCAATGCGAGCAAACCCGACGATAATATTTTCCGCAAAGTCTTTGTGCACTTCCATCCAGGACCCCCCATCTATCACCTCATCAATCACTTCATGCATATCATAGGGTTGATTGGGATTGTCCGGAATGAGCGTGTCGAGTTTAGGCCTTGTTTCATTACCTGCCGAATAAGATGTTGATGGCGCTTGGTCCTCACAATTTTGAGGCATGTATTGAAGTAAATCTCGAATCATGCGCAGACAGGCCACATCATTTTCTGCTTTGAAATGTGTAACCCCGCTCTTTGTGGCATGCGTGCTGGCACCGCCTAGTTCTTCACTACTCACCTCTTCGTGTGTTACCGTTTTCACCACATTGGGCCCCGTCACAAACATGTAACTGGTGTTTTCCACCATCAGGATAAAATCAGTTAAGGCAGGCGAATAAACAGCGCCACCGGCGCATGGCCCCATGATAGCGCTTATTTGGGGAACCACGCCACTTGCCCGCGTGTTGCGGTAGAAAATATCGGCATAGGCACCGAGTGATACCACCCCCTCTTGAATGCGCGCACCACCACTGTCGTTGAGTCCGATTACCGGCGCTCCGTTTTGCATGGCTAAATCCAT
>JAURKF010000022.1 GCA_030831885.1 Flavobacteriales bacterium | reverse complement strand
ATATGGACCATCACGTCGCATCCAGGTAATTGGAACTTCTGCATCAGGAGAACTGTTGTTTGAAGAGGTTGAAGCGGAGAAGTCAATGGAAGTAGAAAATGATGAACTAGCAGTTTACCCGAATCCAAATAACGGCGATATGCTAAATCTGAATATTTCCGGATTGAATTCTAGCCAGGTAAAGGTTAGAGTGTTGGATTCTATGGGACGTATCCAATTTGATCGTTCTTATTCGGTGGATGGAAGTTTGAATACGACCGTAAATTTCGAGCAGTCATTAGCTGCAGGAGTTTATGTTGTTGAGATTGTAGATAATGATGTAGTGAAGACTCAACAACTGGTAATACAGAAATAAGCTTCACTGTTTTTTGTTGAAAGGGAGAGCCCCGGCAATGGCCGGGGCTCTTTTTTTTATGTGGTTGATATTCAGTCTCATGATTTTTGTTAGTGTAAAAAATACACTTTGTTAGTGTTTGTATTACACACTCTTGACTAATTTCGATTATGGCTATGAAAATTTAGTTTTCATAGTCTCCCTTTCAAAAATTAACCTTTTAACAAAAAACAATGAAGCAACTATTAATTGCTCTGCTTGCCATGGTGGTAAGTGGGGTGCAAGCTCAAATCTATGAGCCTGAAGGAGTGAACATGCCCGGCGCATGGAATGGCTGGGCAAATGTCCCAACGAATCTAGCCTTCGCGAATCCGAACCAAGCCTCAGGTGGTCGTTTGGTGAAGATTACCCAAGGTCAAGCCCGTTGGCAGACGATTTTTTCTGCAGCTGCAAGCAGCGGCGATGTTGTTGGTGGTTTTTATGAATTTAAGTTCTCTTCCGGTCCAAGCGGGTCACCTTGGAATAATACCTGGGGTGAAGGTGCATTTTCAATGAATACCTTGACGAATGTCAACTTTCAGGCAGGACCAAACAACAACATCACCTTATCGAATGGTAAGTGGTACACGATGAACTGGATTGATGCGGGTTACTCAAGTACGCAGGCAATCTTTATGGAAACGAGTGCACTGCCGATAACGCTAACTTCTGCATCTCAATCACCCCTCAATGGCAGTGTAGAAAGTGCGGATGCCGTTGTGGTGACTCTAACAGCAAGCGCTGCTCCGAGCGCGGAAGAGATTGTTTACTTGCGTTATTCAACGGATGCATTTACCACCTCTACGTTGGTTCCGCTTTCTTTCACAGGATCGGTTGGCACTGCCACAATCCCTGCTCAAGCTGCGGCTACAACGGTTCAGTATTATTTCTTCTCAACTACGGTAAGTAATCCTACTGCAGCAAATATTGATAAAGTGACCATTCGAACATTGACCAACAGTGGAGCGAATTTTAACTACACGGTCAACTCACCGCTTCCTCCCGTAAATATCACTTTCCAGGTCGATATGAATCAGGTGACAGTTGATCCATCCGGAGTATTCATTGCAGGCACTTTCAACGGATTTTCTGATCAAGCTATGACCAATGCGGGTGGCGGCATCTACACCTACACTGCATCCCTTGCTCAGGGAGCTTCTGTACAATATAAATTCAAGAACGGCACTGGCGGTTGGGAAGGCAATATTGCGGCGCCATGTGGCGATGGCAGCAACCGCGTTTATGCTGTAGGCGCTGTCGATGCAACGGCGGATTTGGTGTGCTTTAATTCTTGTGCTGTTTGTCCTTCCACATACAATATTACGTTCCGTGTAAATATGAGTTCAGAGACTGTTGGTGGCAGCGTTTATATCAATGGTAATTTCCCACCGGCTAACTGGTCAACACCTCAGCTGATGACCGATGAAGGCGCCGGTATCTATTCCTATACATCGACGTTAGGCGCAGGCAACAATTATGAGTACAAGTTTATCAATGGATCGACTTATGAGGGTAATTTATCGGCACCATGCGGCAATGGAAGTAACCGTACAATTACGGTTCCATCTGCCAATACAACCTTGCCGTTGAGTTGCTTCGGTTACTGCGGCAACTGCACAACGAATGCTGTTACTTTCCGAGTGGACATGAGTCAGCAAGTAGTTGATCCTTCAGGTGTTTTCATTGCTGGATCTTTTAACGGGTTTTCCAATACGGCTATGTCGAGCATAGGCAACGGTGTATACGCTGTAACATTGAATTTGCAGCAAGGCACAAGTGTAGAATATAAATTTAAAAACGGGACCACCGGCTGGGAGGGAAACATTAATGCACCCTGCGGAAATGGATCTAACCGTGTATTAAGTGTTTCCGGAGCAAGCAGTCAGCTTGTATCTGTATCTTGTTTCAATAGTTGCGGACCATGTCCCCAATTTTACAATTATACCTTTAGTGTAAATATGGCCAACACCCTTGTTTCACCAAATGGTGTTCATTTGGCCGGGGGCTTTGGAGCATATGGTTATGCTAACTGGTCGCCCAGCGGAATCTCTATGACTGATGCAGATGGAAACGGCATCTATGAGGCAGTATTGAATTTGCCGGCGGGTCAGGCGTTTGAATATAAGTTTATCAATGGTAATGATTGGCCGGGAGCGGAGAGTGTTCCTGCGGGTTTCAATACATTTACGAATCGTGTATCCACTACCACCGGTTCAAATGCAGTCGTAAATGGAACTGCGGTATGTTTCGGCTCCTGTTCGTCATGTCTAAGCGCCGTAAGCAACGACTCGCCGTATAGCGCGGCTACTGTTGTGTACAGCAGCAATATGGTGTATCCAAATTGTTTCACTATTCAGGGCAACACAACCAATGCATCTGACTCTCCTCAGTCGGCGGCATTCACAGGTAAGGATATATGGTACAAGTTTGTTGCAATAAGCAACGGTGTGAGCGTAACGCTTACCAGCTCTGCGCAGGATGATGCGATTGCTCTATACAGCCGCTCCGGCTCTGCCTTCAACTTGTTGCCCGGTTCTTCTGAAAACACTTCCGGCAGCGCTTCGGATTTTGAGCGTCTGAATTACTCAGGATTAACACCTGGTCAGACTTACTACGTGTGCGCAGGATCAGCCAGCGGCGCGGGTGGTGCGTTCTCTATGTGTTTGCAGCACCTTGCTTCGAGCGGTTGCTCATACACCCCACCATCGGGTGGTTACAACTTGTGTAGCACCTTTAAATCGACCTACCGTGGTAGTTCATCACAGGGTGTTAGCTACAATTACAACTTTACCGGTGTAGGTGGCGGAGCCAGTGGCACAAGCACGTTGAGCGGTTCCAATTTGATCACACTCTCTAACCCTGCGTTGGGATTGCGCTATGGCGGCGTGTATGATGTGCAAGTTGATGTGAACTACGCATTACAAGATGGTTCGGGTACCACTGAAAACGTATTGGTAACCGGCAATGGCACTACCGGAAACTGTAATGATGTAACAATCATGGCGCAACCGAATGTGGAGGTGCGTTCAGATCAGCGTTGCCCTGCGAGCTTGTATCGCGGAGCGTACTTGAACGCGGCCCGTGTCGGAACAGCATCTATTTGCGGAGCGTTGAATTACACCTATAAGTTCACACAGGTGGTTAGCTGCGGTGATGGTGAGATAGTAAGCGTTGTACCATCCACGTTTACCAACACCGGTTCATCACCATACTTACGCTTGACGGTATTGCCGAATTTGGCTAATACAGGAGCGTGGGATGTAGAAATCCGTCCGAACTTTAGTTATGGTGAAGGTGTATATGGACCATCACGTCGCATCCAGGTAATTGGAACTTCTGCATCAGGAGAACTGTTGTTTGAAGAGGTTGAAGCGGAGAAGTCAATGGAAGTAGAAAATGATGAACTAGCAGTTTACCCGAATCCAAATAATGGAGAATCTATTAACATTTCTATGAGCGGATTGCAGAAAGGAATGTTGCAAGTGCGTGTGCTCGATGCAGCAGGACGCGCAGTTGCAACCCGCGCCTATACTGTTGAATCATCTTTACAAACTACTCTGACGTTTGATGAGACGTTGAGCAGCGGTGTTTACGTTATTGAAATGAACAATGCAGGTAATTTGAAAACAGACCGCCTCATTGTGCAATAAGATTTCGATTGTGAAAGTTTTGGAGATGGGCCCTTTCGAGGGCCCATTTCTTTTATACACATATCATGTTCTTCTTGAGTTTAGCAATTACAAGTAATCAATATTTCCATTTTATTTGCTGCATCGCATGCCACACCATTTTCCGCTTTCCATTATCGTCTTCTGTTATAATGAAGCAGGCAATATCAGTCGTGTGCTCGATGGATGCAGTCGATTGCTTCCAGATATAACTTCTGACTTTGAGATTATTGTCGTTGATGACGGTAGCAGCGATGAGACTGTTGAAGAGGTAACAGCCATTGCGAATAGAATTCCGAACCTGAAACTTATTCAGCATGAAGTAAACAAGGGCATTGGTCATGCGCTGCGCTCGGGCTATCAGGCAGCAAGCAAAGAATACGTATGTGCAATTCCGGGTGACAATCAATTTGATTTGGAGTTGCTGAAATCAGTTTCACCTTTCGATGACCGTACTTTTTATTCATTTTATAGAATCAATACCGGCTATAGCACTTACCGAAAAATGCTGACATGGGCCAATCGTTTATTCAATCAGCATGTAGTAGGCATTTATCTTCGAGACGTTAATTGGGTGAAAGTTTATCGCCTTACCCAGTTGCATAAAATCAATCCGCGACTTACGAGTTCGCTTGTTGAAAGTGAGATTTGTGCTAAGCTTTATCGTATGGGGGTTCGCCCCATTGAGATGCCAACGAATTATCTGCGACGTGAGTTTGGTTCACCTAAAGGAGGAAGCTGGAAAACACTGCGCTCGGCTATACGCGATATGTCGAAGTTGGTGTGGGAAGTGCGTAGGTTTAGACTGTAACCCACTCAATCTTCTGGCTACATTCGCCCTGTGATTACTTTATGCCAACCCTATCGCATCGATCGCTCGTTGCTAAGAAAATGGTTTGTTTTCATTGCGCTCGCTAAATGTCTTTGGTTCGTAGCATTTGTAGCATTGCGCAGCGAAGACTGGGCATCGAATGCAACCATCGGTGGTATTGCGTTTTATCCAAATGAATCTTACAGTTATTATTTACCCATCGAAAACTTACTGGCTCATGGACAATACACGAGTGTATGCCGAATGCCGGGGTTATTGCCATTTTACGCACCTCTGCGTTTCTTTCTGTCTGAAATTGCGGCCAAGCAGTGCATGGTAATTCTTCAGGTAATACTGGATGTGTTTGCCACGTTGTCGTTGGGTTTGCTTGTTGCGCGAATTTTCCAATCCATTAAAGCGCTGCATATAACTCTTCTAATTTCCTGTATTAGTTCATTCACGGCAGTACGCAACAATTTTTTGCTTTCTGATAGTTTGTGTATTTCAATTTCGGTGTTGTCGATTTACAGTTTCAGTTCATTTTTAATCAATCCACGATTTAAAAACCTGCTATTAACGGCTTTGGGCCTATGCACTGCTGTGTTTTTGCGCCCTGCCTTGATAGTAGTATTGCCGGTGATATCAGTGCTTTTGGTAGCGCACCTTGGTCTGTCGCGTCGATCGATAGGATGGTGCGCTGTGCTTATTCTACCCACGGTTTGCGCATTGAGTCTTTGGACACTTCACAATCGAATTACCGACGGCCGCGCAATCGTTTTTGTTGCTCCGTTGGGGGAGTGCCAGCCTCAGATAACGCCTGATTTTGCAGCTATTCGAAAATGGATTATTGCAACGGGCGGAGACTATCAGCCCTGGGCAAAGGGGGGGGAATCATACTGGTTTTTCGATTCATCGGACTTTCGCCCAATGCCATTTCAAGCCGATGACTTTGCAACGGCATATGATTCCACTCTCCTTCTTACATTGAAAAGTGATTACCATTTGTTGCATTCGGGTAGTCTGTCGAATTCGGATTCTCTACAGTTGGAAAAGTCAATCATTAACCGCGCTCAGACGTGTTATGATTCATACGTTGCAGAACATCCGTACAAGTTTTTTGTATTCAATCGGCTGAAGTTTTTACAGATGATTCTCTTTCCGCATCGCATCGATGATTTGCCTTTTCCTGCATACCATGAGATGAATTGGATTCAGAAGATTATTAAAATGGGCAGCCTTGCGGCAATTCCTTTCATCAGTTTTATCAGTGTTATCGCAACTCTTTTTTGGATTGCTAAACGGAAGTGGCGCTATGTGCTTTGGATGGCAATCCCTATGGGATTGGTATGCGCTCATGCTGCCATAGGCTTTGTAGAGCAACGCTATTTGGCAACGTCGTATCCATTTCTAGTAATGCTTATAGCCGGGTTTTTTCTTGATTTGCGAAAAAATGCTTTAATGGATGTCGTTTCGATGAGATAAAATCTAATCGATCCCGATGCTTTCTACGAAAAAAGATTTTCAAAAATTGACTTCGACCCTCTTATTTCGATAAATTAATTTTCCAGGCCGCTCTTCCAGAGAAATCGCACCACAGAAAGTATGATGTAAAGCAGAATAAGAAGCGGAATAATGAAGAGCCATTGTTCAAACAAGATATAGGTCGTGATGGAGAGCACGATTCCAATCAATCCAAATACTACCTGCGATTTATTGGCCGCTAAACCACCACTTCGAAATTTGAAAGAAAACATTTCGATGTGGGATACCATCAACAGTGTAGTGATGACAAGAAAAGTAATGATGAGATTAGTCGGCCATACCCAAGCTTCTCCTGTGATTATCGAATAGCTCTTACTCTCTACAGTGATAGCCATCAGCGAAGCCCAGAATATGCCATTGGCCGGCGAAGGCATACCATTGAATGATTTTCCGGATGACTCCGAAACATTGAATCTTGCAAGGCGGTAAGCTGCTGCAACTACATTGGCAAAGGCCAAGTATTTCGCAGGTTGAAATGCTGTAGGTAAGGATTGTTCCAGCATCGTGTAGATGATAATGGATGGCGCCAATCCGAATGATACCACATCTGCCAATGAGTCAAGCTCTCGTCCCATATCCCCATTCACCCCGAGTTTGCGCGCAGCTGCGCCATCGAGCAAGTCGAAGAACGCCGCAAGGAAAATGAGATAAACAGCCGCCGTTGTATCGTAGGAATGGGCAATATGATAAGTTGCAATCGATCCGCAGGCAAGATTGGCAAGAGTGAGCGTATTGGGCAGTAGCCTCAGCAATTTCATGCGGCAATATTAACACAGAAAATCAGCGTGTGACGGTAACCATACCCGAGGTGGATTGCGAATTATTTTCATCGCGCCCTCGGAAGAAAAGCAGCCATGAATAGACACCATCCGCTACGAAATGACTTCCATCGCGATATTCTCCCGTCCAGCGTTCCTTTGGATCGATACTTTCAAACACGACAGTTCCCCACCGATCGTAAATAACAAACCTATAGTCTCGGACTAAATCAATGTTTGAGAACACGGGT
>JAURKF010000216.1 GCA_030831885.1 Flavobacteriales bacterium | reverse complement strand
TGTTTATTGCAGTATCTCATCAATAGCCAATGCTAGTCTGCGGTCGCGATCGGTAATAATATCGCCTGAATCGTGCGTACTCAGTTCTAATCGAACATAATTGTAAACGTTGAACCAGGCAGGATGATGTCCCATCTTTTCGCTAATAAAGGCTACACGTGTCATAAACGTGAATGCCTCTTGAAAATCCTTAAATCGGAACTCTCTAACCAGTTTATTATCGGCTTCTTTCCACATAGTGCAGTGGTTAATTTCAGTTGACAAATATAGCCTTTTGTGCCATTATCCAACCAAGGCGAACATACCTATTTGCGCTCTGCTTTCAGAAGTTCAACGCGAATTCGACTCAGAGCCTCAGGTGTAATTCCCAAATACGATGCTATCAATCTTTGCGACACACGCTGTTGAAGGCTTGGGTATGTGGCGATAAACTCTTGATAGCGATCTTTCGCAGAGGCACTCATGAGCATGAGCACCCGCTTTTGCAGCACACCGATGCGGCGTAGCAGTCGGGTAAGCTCTATTCGTGCAAAATCGGGATGACTGCCCATATGCGTGTTTACTAGCTCTTCAAATAAATTCGATGGTATAACCTCTATCTCCGAATCCTCCAGCGCATCGATAAATAAAACCGTCGGGGTCTGAGAAGCTGCCGACTGAATATCACTCATTATCCACCCTTCGGGCGCGAACATGTAGATGTGCTCCTTGCCCTTCTCATCTATTGTGTAGCTTCGAAGCAGACCTTGTCGAACGAAATAAGCATGTTTATCATTATCACCCTTTTGCTGAAGCAATTGACCTTTTTTCACCGCCTGTACTTTTATCTTTCCCAGCGCCTTCTTCAAGTCGTCTGTTTCAGCTGCGGAACTTCCCTTGAAATATTTTGCGAAATCATTCATGCTGGCCAAGATAGATTTTTGAGGTCAATATGCTTATTTCAGTGGAGAAGACCATTTAACGTCCGAACCAGCCTCGGTCGCCTTTTTTAATCCAGTAAAACCAGTCCCAGTAGCTAAGGTGATGGCTTCGAATGAATCCCTTGCGCGCGCCCTTTGGAATAAACAAACGCCCACCTTTTTTTGGGGCAAGTTGTTCAATGCCTGCTACAGCGCATTGCGGGGCAATACCATCCTGACGACATGTCACCAGCGCCCGCTTTTCATAGCGGTCGCTACCATACTGCCAAACTTCCTCGAAACGATTCCAGTCGTACCCCATTACTCCCGGACTCTCCGGTGCCATAATGAGAATTTTTCCCCAAACTACGGACGATTCGATGGCTTTCATAAAACCTAGCGCATATGCATAGCCCATGCTATGACATACGATATCTATGGTATCACCTGGTTCCATATGTTCCTTCAAAAAACGCTGACCGCAGAGCATCCCGTTGTTGATTCGTGTTTGAAAGCCCTCTATGTTAGGCTCATCATTGAATCCCCAATTGCTTCGGCCAATCCACCCAAAGCGCGTAACGAACCACGACCAATAGCTCTTCCCTAGTGTACGATGCGTAGAGGTAGATACAGGATGATGGCCATCGATATAGTATGTCTCAGCCGGTTTAAATCGGTTAATAATGGTATCATCGATGTCAAACCAGTAACTATCAGGCGACATAGCACCAACGGGCGATGACTGATAGATCAAATTTTCAGTTGTCACCGAGTCGAGTGAAATACCCCGGTACCCATTTGAAAATATCAGATAACGTTGTTGTGCAGCTGCCAGCAAAGGCAGAACCATTAGTAATATAAATGTACTATTTTTCATATTGATAGAATATACCTTCGGCAAATCCGGTCCAAAGGCACGCCCGTTGACCTGAAGCCTTTAAGCCATTATTGACCCAAGTATTACACGTGTGAATCATACTGTAAGTTCCATGTGCATCGTAGTATCTATCGTGATTGAAATTGACTCCAGGCTTTTGTGGATAAAGTAACACACGCTTGCCGCTATCATCAGCTATGAGCGTTTTGCTTATATACGCGCAGAGTCGCTCATACTGGTTTCGGGTTAATTGCAACGAAACAATCGGACGATCTGAGGGCACTTCAAAGTAGTAAGACGCATGAATACCTGCTGTGCCCAATCCGGTGGCGGCCGAAACCGCTGTTCGAAAGGTAAGATCGCCCCAAGTCGGCGTATTGAGATAGAAATTTTTGTCGCCCCAACCAATGGCCAACCAAGGTAGTGAGGTATCAGGTACTGCATTATTGGAATATGGAAAGTCATCACTCCACCTGTGAACGTCATTATGCACTTGCACCAGGAAATCGGTGTGTGGCCCCGATTTAAGCAAATAGACGGGATATATTGATTCGTTCAACCCTTTTTCCTCTCCGTCAACAGGTATAGCAGCGCTTGTAATTGCAAACACAGCATAGCAAATCAAACCATACACGAATATTAAAACAAACCATCGCAATACTTTAAGAAAAGCGCTTCCTGCTTTCAAAAAGAAGGTATAATTCGACGCTCCCATTTTCAACAAATTTCAAAATGGAAAAGTAAGGGAATTTATTGAAGAGCTTCAGTAATATGTGAGAATTTAGCAATCACAAATACGAATGATACACAGAAACGAGATGAATAAATTGAATACACAAAATGTCTTTCGCGCAATCCAGAAATTCGAACAGGCATTTGAAACATTAAATCATATTAAAATATAAATCCTGCTGCCGAATGCAGCCAACTAGTATTTTCACCGCATTCAACTGCCATGAGTAGACGCACCATCATTATAGTAATTACACTAGCGATTATTTCGTTGGGACTTATCATTGCCGGACAGGTATTCTGGGTTAAAAAGGCGTATGCCCTGGAGGAAGAGCAATTCAATAGACGCGCATTTGTAGCCATCAGTGAAGTGGTTCAAACCATTCGCGTGATGAATAAAGATTCGGCGGCAACAGAACCCGTGCGGCAGGTAGGTAATAACTATTTTGTCGCAAATATCAATGACACGCCTCAACCCTATCTGCTCGAGAGTTTGCTAAAGGCTGAATTTCAGCGCTCCAACTTGCTTGAGGACTTCGAGTACGGCATATACGATTGCTTCACCGACTCCATTGTTTTCGGTAGCAAAATTTCCTTCAGGCCCGGAATTGAGCGTGAGCAGGCCAAGCAAATCCATAAGCTCAAAGACTTTGAACCTGATGGGCACTACTTCGGGGTCGTGTTTCCCAATAAGTCTGCTTTTATTCTTTTACAACTCGATTTTTGGATGTACTCGAGCATCGTGATATTGTTAATCATTATCTTCTTTAGTTACACTGTGTATGTAATTCTTCAGCAGAAACGGCTATCGGAAATCCGCACAGACTTTGTAAACAATATGACGCACGAACTGAAAACGCCTATTTCGACTATTGGTTTATCGGCGGACGCTATTCAAGGCTCACTCGATAACCCCTCGCCCGATCGTATTCGGCAGTATCTTCAAATCATTAAGAACGAAAACAATCGATTAAAAAATCAGGTGGAACGCGTTCTGCAGATAGCTGCGCTTAGTCCAAAGAAAGTAGGCCTGCAAAACTCAACCATCGATTTGCACTCCATTATTATCACTGCAGCTGAAAATTTCCGTATGCAAACTCTTGAGCAGAAAGGCACGCTCGATACTCGGCTCGATGCTCAGAGTTATCATGTTAAAGGCGATTTGGTACATATTACCAATGTGATCTATAACCTCATAGATAATGCAGTGAAATACACGGAGGAAAGTCCTCGAATTCTCATTCAAACTTCGTCATCGGCAGGCTGGCTTCGCGTCGATATAGGGGATAATGGCATTGGCATAAGCAAAGCGAATCAAAAAATGATTTTTGAGAAGTTCTATCGCGTGCCCACGGGCAACCTTCATTCAGTGCGCGGTTATGGGCTTGGACTTTTCTATGTAAAGACCATAATCAAAGCACATGGAGGTAAAATCAAGCTAGAGAGTGAACCCGGGAAAGGAAGCACGTTTACTATTGAATTAAAAACGACTGCATAATGGAAACAACATCAAATTCAGGATTAATATTATTGGTGGAAGACGATATGAACCTAGGCTTCGTAATACAAGACATCCTGAAGTCGGAAGGGTTCCGTGTGCACCTATGCAAAGATGGCAAAGAAGGACTTATGCAATTCAACAAGGAGACTTACGACTTATGCCTGTTGGATGTAATGATGCCTAAAAAAGACGGCTTTAGTTTGGCTGAAGACATTAGAAAAGTGAACCAGGAAGTACCACTTATTTTCCTTACAGCACGGGAAATGGCTGAAGACAAAATCAAGGGGTTGCGCATAGGCGCCGATGACTATATAACAAAGCCATTCAGCGCGGAAGAATTAATACTTCGCATCAAGGCAATACTCAAACGAAATCCTAAATTCAAAGAAGATATTCGAGATAAGAGTTCATATACTATCGGCAACTATGTATTCAACTCTAATAACTTTGAGTTGACCATCGACAACAAACGAATCAAGCTCACCAAGAAAGAAGCAGATCTACTGAAAATATTGGCGACCCATACAGGACAGGTTATTGAGCGAGAAATCATCGCCAATATGGTATGGGGTGATGACAGCTACTTTGTGGGGCGCAGTATGGATGTGTTTATCACGAAACTTCGGAAGCACCTGAGTGAAGACGAACGCATTGCTATTGTGAATGTGCACGGGGTAGGTTTTAGGCTAGAAGTGAGCAATTGAAATGTCAAGTGCATAGTCCTGTGATCACACTAGTCACTAGTCATTATTCACCATCATCCAACCCGCACTCCTATTACGCAGATGTCATCGACCTGCTCCTGACTTCCTCGGTATTGATTGTGGTAATTGAGAAGTTTGTCGCGTTGCTCCGACATAGGCAGGTTAGCGATAACGAGCAGTAATTCACGGAATTTGGCCCGTGTGAATTTCTTATTATGCGCTCCTCCAAACTGATCTGCATACCCATCCGTGAATAGGTAAATCACATCTCCCTTGTGAAGCAAAATTTCATGAGTAGTAAATGGCTCGAAATCGTATCCTTTACCGATAGGCTGCTTATTAGGCTTGAATTCTTGCATTACATTTTCGGCGGCGCGATAGATCCAAAGAGGGTTGTTTGCGCCGGCCCAATGCATTTTCATATTGGGTAAATCCAACACACAAAGAGAGGCGTCCATTCCATCCTTTACATCGTCGTCACTCTTGGCGAAATTTTCTACAACCAGTTCGCGTGCCTTGTCGAAAATGGCTCCCGGAGATCTCAGCGCAAACTCATTTACAGCTCGCCCAAGCGCGTTGTTACAGACCACGCTAACCATCGCACCCGGCACACCATGCCCGGTGCAGTCACAGGCAGCAAAGTATATATGATCATTGATTGTTTCAAGCCAGTAAAAGTCGCCTGCCACAATATCCTTAGGCAAATAAAGGATGAAGGAATCCTGGAGGAAAGACTTTACAACGCGAGGTGGCGGAAGAATGGCGGTTTGGATACGCTTGGCGTACTCAATACTATCGAGCATTTCGCGGTTCTTTTCTTGCACGAGCAATCGCTGTTGTTCCGCAAGTTGCCTTTGCTCTTCTGCAACGTCCTTCTGACGCTCTACTTCATTCTTTTGATTTCTGATAACGACTGTTGCTCGATCGATTTTCTGCTCTAATTCTTTCTGACGTGCCTTTAAGAATCTCACTCGCCAGCGCACAATTGATCTTACCGCAATAACTATCACTATTAAATAAAGAACAAACGCCCACCAGGTAAGCCACCAAGGGGGGCGGATAGTAAAGGTGTATGAAATAGGTTTGCTCCACACACCTTCACTATTCATGGCTTTAACCATGAACGTATATGTGCCTGCCGGCAAGTTACCATAAGGGGCAGTGTTTAAAGACGTAAGCGCGCTCCAATCCTTATCAAAACCATTTAGTTTGTATCGGTATTTTACCTTACTCGGTTGGTGCATGGTAATGCCCACAAAGCGAAACGTGACGTTGTTGTTATCATATGCAAGTGATAATCCCTGGGGCACTCCGTACCAGCGCGAAAGGCTATCGACACTCACGTTTTTCACGCGAACCCCGTTACTTAGTTCGAAGGAGCTATCCGGGTTAGCAAATGCACTCTTCCAACTGACATGTTCGTTGAAAAGCTCTAACCCAACTAATGACATACTTGGTGCTATATTATTTCGATACAAACGCTCAGTATTAATGGCAGTGAGCATGTCATTTGCACCAACCCACAACTTACCATCTGACATGCGTTGAATCGCACCGCTGTTGCACCCAATACCTAAAAAACCATCCCGTGTATCGTATGTCTTGAACAACACCTCACCATCTAATAATCGCCAGTGATTTTCGCCACTCTTCAGTCTCTCCTGTATTCTTTCAGTTTGAACTTTGCAAATGCCCATTCGCGTGCCGATCCAAAGATCACTTCCGGTTGATGTGCTATCTTCCCATAAGGACAAAATCGCATCGTTACTCAAACCATCCAATGCAGAAAAATTGGTCAAGTAACGCCCATCATATCTAAATAGACCTTGAAGCGTTCCAAACCAAATGTTACTCCATCGATCTTGAATTAATGCATTCACTATGTTTCCGGCATTACCATATTGCAAGTTAAAGCGCGAAAAACCCTTTTCATTGAAACTTGTGACTCCCCCTCCCTCTGTAGCAAACCAAATAGTACCAGAATTATCTTGAATGACACAGGATATATTTTCGTGACTCAAGCCATTTTTTTTAGTGTAATGTTGAAATGTTTTTCCATCATATTTAAAAACCCCTTGGCCCATCGTGCCAAACCAAATAGATCCAGATTGATCTTCCATTATACTGGAAACACTTAAATCAGAGAACTTTTCATCAATTATA
>JAURKF010000215.1 GCA_030831885.1 Flavobacteriales bacterium | reverse complement strand
TACCTGCTTGGTTTCAATGTCGATGGGATTCAGATAACGAATTTCGTCGCTCATTTTTTTCTGTTTTTGAGGGTTAATGAAGATTAGGCTTCGGCTTTGGTTTCTTTCTTTTCCTTAGCCTTGTTGCGACGGCTCTCGGCATACTGCATGTGGAACTTGTCCATGGCAGTAGTGAGGAAGCGCAATACGCGCTCATCGCGGCGGAATTCAGTTTCAAACGGAGTGATAACTTCACCCGCAGCTTCGAACTCCATCAAGTAGTAAAAGCCGGTCGTTTTCTTCTGGATAGGGTAAGCCAATTTTCTCAAGCCCCAATTCTCTTCGTGCTTGATAGAGGCACCCTTGCCCTTCAAAAACTTCTTGAACTTTTCTACTGTTTCCGCTGCCTGCTCTTCAGACAGCACGGGAGTCATAATGAAAACAGTCTCGTAACGGTTCATTGATTTTGAGTTATTTATTTAAATTTTGGGAGCGCGAAAATACGACGGAATTTCAACTGCGCAAGGAAAAAAAGGATCAGGTATAAAGGGTAAGGGATAAGGGGTAAGGGATGTGATGTTAAGTGTTTGTTTATCAGCACTCTAAAATCAACATCTTATCCCTTACCCCTTACCCCTTATCCCTTTATTCACACTCCATCCCAAACGCATCAATCATCAAAATCACATCCGCAACACCCACGACACCATCGAGGTTGAGGTCGGCAGGGCAGGAGGGACTGGTAGAAGGTACTGAGGGGTTAACTCCTTGATTGGCGCAAATAGGAAGTGCATTGATATCATCATCGGCGAAGCTGAAGCAATAGCCGCACATGATACGTTTTAAAAAGCAACTGGCGAGTTTTACTGCGTTGAGTTGAGGGTAGGTGCAATGATTGGGCAGCACTTGCGGCGCTGTATGTAATTCGCTGCACATGTTGTTCTGTAACCGATAACTGTGTATCGAGTTGGAGCCGTAATAATAAAGAAATCCAATGCAGAAACAGCCAATGAGTGGCCCATAATTGTAGGGGACTACGCAATCGTTTCCGTCGTGAAAGCTGATGATAGGTATCTCAGGTTGATCATCCATATCGGTTCGCTCTGCCATGGCGCCGCATTGGTTGATTATTCCCTTAATTGAGTGAACAGCCGTTGACGTATTTCCTGAATTATCTAGCAGACCTACTTCGTCGCTAAAGCCCACGGCCACTTGCGCATCGGCTTCGGCCTGGTTCCAAAAGGCGGTGTGAAAGGCAGTGATGCTGCCTGCACTTTGACCATTAACGAATATCCAATCCGTGTCAATGCCCCATTCTGGTGCATGATCAACCGCAAAGCGCAAGGCTGCCCTGGCATCCTGCACAGCACAGTACACAGCTTTTTGCAAATTGCTTCCATAACAGTTAATGCACAACACGTTGTCGCAATTCCATCCCACGCGATAGTTGATATTGGCAACTACAAATCCACGTTTAGCAAATTCAAGACTTTGAAAGTCAAGTTCACTTTTGTCGCCACCGATAAATCCGCCACCATGGATATTCAACAATAATGGACGTTCTTCCAGTGGGTCAATCGCAGGATTAGGATAATAAACATCCATCAAAAGCGGTGTCTCCTGTCCTGTGAAGTATTGCGTTGCCATGCCATATTGTATGTCCTCAAAAACGAGTACCTGCAAGCTGTCGAATAAAACGGCTTCTGAATAGCGTTGCGATATACAATGCTGAGCCTTGACGGCAGGAGACAGGAGTAGGATGACTAGATATGAAATTGTTGTGAGAATTCGCATGCAGCGAATATAATATAGGAGTATTAAAAGGATGTTGAAGTTAGCGGTATCCTATTCATCTGAATATCGAATTTAATTTTATAATTTCAAGATATCACCGAATTCATTTCTAGTTATTTTCGTTCAAATTATCCACTATGCGTAGCATTTTAATCATCTTACTTGCCTTTTATGTAACCACAGCTTGGACGCAGGCCCCTGCCCGCATTCCATATCAAGCCGTGGCCCGAGGTGCCAACGGAGATCCTATTGCAAACACCAATGTTACTGTCCGCTTTACGATTCGACAAGGCACCGCTTCAGGCCAGCAGGTGTGGCAAGAACAACAATCGGCAACCACCAATGCACTCGGTCTTTTTTCGGTAGAGGTTGGTAGCACCGTTTCGCTCGATGTTGTCAATTGGGCGCAAAGTGAAAAATTCATGCAGGTGGAGCTGAACACGGGAAGTGGATTTATTGATATTGGCACACAGCAGATGGCGAGTGTGCCTTACGCGCTATATGCCGGGGATATTAGTTTCAATGTTAGCCAATCGGGCGATACGCTTTACATTGGTGACGGGGGCTTTGTGATTGTTCCGGGAATCAGCGCTGCAAATGCATCAGGTGGTGGCGGCTCGGGTGATGGTGGTGGCGGAAGTGCCGGCACTTTCACAGGCACGAGCAACCATATCTGCGGAGTATCGAATGTTGTGAATTCAACGTTGACCTACAATAGTGTGATTGACCAGGATGGTAATGTTTACAAAACCATCGTTATTGGCACACAGGAATGGATGACCGAAAACTTGAATACAAGTACCTACCGCAATGGTGACCCGATAGTTTCCGGACTTACTTCAGCTCAATGGTCGGGCACAACTTCGGGAGCTTGGGCTTACTATAGCGACAACGCATCGTTCGAGTGTCCGTACGGCAAACTTTATAATTTCTACGCGTGCACCGATGCTCGTCAATTGTGTCCTACGGGCTGGCATGTGCCTACCGACGCCGAATGGACAACATTGATAAACTTGTTTGATCCAAACGCGCAGGGAGGTAATGCAACCAATAGTTCAGGTGGGCCGCTGAAAAGTACAGGAACCGTTGGGGCTGCAACAGGTTGGTGGACATCACCCAATACAGGAGCATCGAATAGCAGCGGTTTTTCCGCAATTCCCGGTGGATTCTTAACCATCTTGGCAGCGCCAAATAATATGGGTTCGAATGGTTACTTTTGGACATCAACCGAAGTGGATGCGAATGCAGGCTACGCAAGAATATTCTATAATAATTCTGCAAACGTTTTCCGCAGTTTGAACTTTGGCAAGCGAACGGGATTTTCCGTGCGATGTCTGAAGGATTAAGCTATCCTTGATTATATTACTCTCCAACTCATCCATACATTAATAAAAATGATACGCAAAACGATTTTTATACTCGGTATACTTTTCTATAATCTGCTATAGGCTCAGGCTCCTCAGCTCATAGCATATCAAGCAGTTGCCCGTGATGTTAGTGGTGAGCCTATGGTCAATGCCTCCATTACGATTCGTTTTACTATTCACAATCTGCAGGCAACGGGCACCTCAGTTTGGACAGAGGTGCAGCAGATTAACACGAATGCTCAAGGGGTGTTCAATACAAAACTTGGGATTAATAACTCGCTTGCTCCTGTCGAATGGGCCTCGGGTAGTAAGTTTTTACAGGTTGAGCTGCAGCAGGCTAATGGCTTTCTCGACATGGGCACCCAACAACTCGTAAGTGTGCCTTATGCTCTTTTTGCGAATGATGTGAACCTTGAGGTAAGCCCTACCGGCGATTCACTATATATTGGTAATGCTGTACCTATTGTTATTCCCGGATTAAGTGCGGCCAACCCTCCTTTGCCCGACGGATTGCCGCATACCTGCGGCTTGGAGGGTATACATAATGAAGAGGTTTCCTATGGTAGTGTTACGGACTTTGATGGAAATGTCTACAAAACAATTATTGTGAGCGGGATGGAATGGATGGCTGAAAATCTGAATGTAGGACATTTTCAAAATGGATCTCTAATTGGCATTGTTGAAGACAACTCAAGTTGGAATACACCGGTGCAATCACCTTTCAGCTGCTATTACCAAAATCAAATTGCCAATGCTTGTCCATATGGGCGCATCTATAATTTCTATGCGGTTACCGATTCAAGAGGGCTTTGCCCTGTCGGCTGGCATGTGCCCGACAACTATGAATGGCAGCAGTTGCATAATGCGCTGGGCGGCACGTCGGTTGCCGGCGGCGCAATGAAAACGGAGGGTACTGTTGAGGCGAGCAATGGCATATGGTATGCTCCCAATACATTAGCAACCAACTCTAGTGGATTCTCCGCGGTTCCGGGTGGGTACCGCTCACAGTTTGGAGTATTTACGCAAAAAGGTTACAGCGCATATTATTGGGCCGATCAGAGCGCAGGAGGCAACGATGGTTGGTTTCAACAGTTGAATTACAATCAAGCCAGTGCCACGGGCAATATCTTCGACGGACGTTTTGGGGCGTCGGTGCGATGCATGCGGGATTTGTAGAAGGTGCGAATTGTGGGGTGCGATGTGCGATGGTTCCTTTGCCCTTCGCACTTCTTCCGTATTTTTCCGAAAAAAATAACCGTATGTCTGAGACAATCACTTCTGCGCGTTCGGTACAAATAACTCCACCTGTAAAACTTACGGGATTGAAGATGCATGCCCTTCCCGGTAAGGCTGCTGGTATAGGCGCTGTGACGGTTTCGTTGCAACATATTGCTCACGAAATGGGCCTGTGGAAAGGATTGCAGGTCCTGGCTAAACTCAATCAGCGTGACGGCTTCGACTGTCCCGGTTGCGCATGGCCCGAGCCCGCGCATCGTTCGAAGTTTGGTGAATACTGCGAGAATGGTGCTAAGGCGGTTGCCGAAGAGGCGACCAACTTTCGATGCGATCCTGCTTTTTTCGCCCAACACAGTGTCGAGGAAATGAGCCGCTGGAGCGATTATGAAATAGGCAAGAGTGGTCGTGTAACTCAGCCCATGTATTTGGCACCGGGTAAGTCGCACTATGAGCCTATTGATTGGGAAAAGGCCTACGCGATGATTGCTGATGAGTTGAAGCAATGCAACCCCAATGAGGCAGTATTCTATACCTCAGGCCGCACGAGCAATGAGGCTGCGTTTCTGTATCAACTTTTGGTTCGTAATTACGGCACCAACAACCTGCCCGATTGCTCCAACATGTGCCATGAAAGCAGTGGTGTAGGGTTGGGCGAAACGATAGGTATCGGAAAAGGAACGGTTACACTGGAAGATATTTATGATGCGGAAGTAGTATTGGTAATAGGACAAAACCCGGGCACCAATCACCCGCGCATGCTTTCCGCCTTGCAAAAATGCAAGCAACGAGGAGGCAAGATTATACACGTCAATCCGCTGCCGGAAGCCGGCACCACTCGGTTTGTTGATCCGCAAAGTCCGGTGGAAGTGCTGAAGGGCGGTACCAAAATCGCC
>JAURKF010000214.1 GCA_030831885.1 Flavobacteriales bacterium | reverse complement strand
GGTTATCGCTGGAACGATAAACAGTTGCGTAGGGCACCGGCAAGAGAGAGTCGGTTGCAACTACAACTCCGGAGACCTGCAGTATATGCCGATTTTGCGCCGACGTAGCAACGACCATTACAACTACTATGACCGACAAAAATATCGAGCGCATCTTTCGCAGCAAATGTAAGTCGATGACAAGCTCAGGAAATATCAATCCGTTAATGCTTGCAAAAAATCATGAACACACATCACAAAACACCATTCCCCAGCACCATTTGAAGAGCACAATCAAAAGCAGCAAATATGCAGTGGGCCGCGCGTAAGCAGATCCAAGTTGATGCCCACGCCATTGTCCAAAAAGATAGGCAATCCCCAAAACACAAATTCCTATTCCCAATGGATTATGTTGCCAACTCGTTAGAATATCCCCCTTCAAGAGCGAAAGGATACTGCGTTGCGTTCCACAGGCCGGACAATCGCACCCGGTGACGAATTTAAACGGACATGGCAGCATGCGGTCTTCGAGCCATTGGATACTAATACTCCACAACTTCTGCATGCATCTTAAGTTGGATAATGTGTTCGAGATCTTCTTTAAATCTTTCTTGCCTTATTGGATGAAAGAAGGTGCATCGGAGAGGTTCAAGCTGATAATTCGCCCCCTGCATGTAATCGCTGGATAGTTTTAGACGCGACAAAAAGTCTAGGTCATTTACCGGGTGCGCATCGAAGCAAATGAACGAATCCATTTGCAAGTCGAAAGCTACCGCCATTTCACCGGCAGGAGTTTGGATGAGGTAAAAGGATGGAACTCTAATCAAATCAGGACGTTCAAGTAATAGATGGCCAAGCGTGTAATAAGGATATACGCGCATACATCCGCTATATCCGGCAACCGACAAATGAAGTGACAACTCGAGCATCTTCAGCCTTATCAGCATACCCTTTTTTACTGAAAGCTCGGAGAAGGCCTTTTTCCAGATAAAATCCTCATCGAGCCATTCGCATTGACCGAGTTCAAGTTTATAATCAAACGCGGAAGGCTCATCCAATACATAGCCTGGGTAATAATGATTGATTCCCATTCTCTTGCAAAGATCTAGTTCGAGCAACATTGTGTAAATTCCAAGACTGTGCTTGCTATAATGTTGGTCATAAATGCAAAGTATGGAGGCCATACTTCGATCACCAACATCCACGTAACTAACGGCTATAAGTTTATCGCCATCATAGACGCTAATTTCCATCGTGTCGAATTCAGCGCCTGAACATGGCGATAATAGAGCCTCGTGAAGTGACCCATGAACAAAAGCCTTGAATCGAGGCATTGCACCATGATAAAGTTCTTCCCTCCGTTCATCGCATTGAGGTGTGCCGATTTTAACTGAAAACCTATGCTGATTTCGACGAAATAGCTTTCGATGACTCCTGCGCATAACGAAATCGGCGACACTGAATCGAATATTTAGAATCCCGAATACCTTATCGTCGATGCATACTACTTCGCTTCTGTAAACAATACCGTTGCCGCGAAACCAACCACGAGCTAGGAGCTCATCGTAATCGGCACGTTTAAGTCCATGAATGGAAGCGGTTTGAACAAGCATGGTCGCTAAAGTATGAAAATGGTTCTAATTATTTGATAATGAAAAAAACAACCTTAACGCAACCGTCATATGCTCTTAAAAGCATCTTTAAAGCCAAGGCTCTAATTTGCAGCATCAACTGAATATACCATGACTCATAACAATGTAATCTTAAAATTTTTGGACAACGGGATAGTCTGTGAAATTCAATCACGCATCACAAAGCTTCAGCGCGAGAATAACAGAGAGATTCTTTATACCCTTGAGGGAACTCGTATCCCATTGGAAAACCTTTTGAGCATTGATGGACTAGCATGGTCTTAATGCGCTTTGATTCAGATGGGCAAATAAAATGTTATGTATTCAGAATTTATTATACATTTGTGCCCTATCTGAAATCTAAAAACATGAAAAAAAAGCTCTCCGTGTTCTCGGTGCTTTCAATCTTGTGTATTTCTTCTCAAGCGCAAATCAAAATTCAACCGTACTCTCGGGAAATCTCCTGTGATGTAGATGCATTGGCTGACTTGCCAACTATTGCGGCATCATCAGCATCCGGAAAGGTTGAAATCGCTTACTCCGAGAACATCTATTCGGGCGGGTGCTTAGGCACTTTGGTTCGGACTTTCTCATACTCCGATGAAATGGGAAATAAAGCTGAGGCACAGCAAATAGTTCATATCATAGACAACAAGCCACCGCGGCTTTTGGGAGAGGCGCCGAATATCAGTACAACCCCCGATATGATACCGGAACCGGCACAATTTGCTGCCATCGATAACAGCAGCGAAACCTATGATGTGTTATTCAGCGAAGTAAAACAAGATAAGCGCATTACCCGCGTATGGACATGCACTGATTCATGCGGAAATATTGCTCGTAAAACCCAGGTTATTCAAATAGAATAGAATCGTTTCACTTGTTTAGATGAGAGCAGTCGGGTGTATGCCCGGCTGCTCTTTTTCTTATTAAATTGCGAACTCAAAAAATCATACAACTATGAGTCTACATGAGATGGGAATACCCAGTGTTGATTTGAATGACTTTATCAATGGAAAGCCCGAGCAGAAGCAGCAATTTGTTGACGCGTTGGGAAAAGCCTATGAAGATATCGGGTTTGTGGCAGTAAAAAACCATTTGATTAATGAGTCAACAGTAGAGCGTCTTTACCAAGAAGTAAAGGCATTCTTCGAATTACCTGAGACGATTAAAAAGAAATATGAAATCGTCGAACTCGCAGGACAACGCGGCTACACATCATTTGGTCGCGAGCATGCCAAAGGCAGTAATGCCGGTGATCTAAAGGAGTTTTGGCACTTTGGTCAGGAGGTAACCGACGGCGATCCTATTAAGTCAGAATATCCCTCTAATATTTTCACCGATGAGTTACCCGGATTTAATGAAGTGGGAATTCAGGCCTATCGCGACCTGGAGTCGACCGGTCGCTATATGTTGCAAGCCATTGCAATCTATTTGGGATTGGATGAATTCTATTTTGATGGCAAGATAAAAAATGGAAATTCTATTTTACGCCCGATTCACTATCCGCCCATTACTTCGGAACCTAAAAGTGCTGTAAGGGCCGGCCAGCATGAAGACATTAATCTTATTACACTACTTATTGGCGCTTCAGCTGACGGATTGGAGGTATTGAATAAGAGAAATGAATGGG
>JAURKF010000213.1 GCA_030831885.1 Flavobacteriales bacterium | reverse complement strand
CGTTGTGCACTCCTCGACAACTTTTTGGATTATGTCTGAAGTAAAAGGACCACAAAGGCTTGGAAAAGCAGCAGTAACGCTCGGCGTTAGTAAGGACACTATCGTAGAATTCCTTTCGAAAAAAGGAATTTCGGTAGATAACAACCCGATGGCGAAGATTGAGGCAGATGCATATGAACTGCTACTGGGTGAATTTGCCGGTGACCAGGCCGCAAAGGAAAAATCAGCTGCAACCGCAGCCAAAGTGCGCGAGTCACGCGCCACCATCACATTAGAAGATAAGAAGGGCAAGGTAGGCACCAAGGAAGAAGAGGAGCCCGAAATCGATTACAGCAAGTTCAAGCGAAAAGTTGAGGTAAAGGAGAAGCCTGTTGCAAAACCGGTTGAACCCGTTGCGGAGGTTCAGGCTGAACCCGAACCCGAAGTAGCGCCTAAAAAGACAACCAAGAAGAAAGAGGAAGCTCCGGCTCCGGAAGAGGAAAAGGTTAACGAGGTGAAAGTGGTTGGAAAGATTGATTTATCGAGCCTCGAAAAACCAAAAACAAAAGGTCGCAAGAAACAAGAGGAACCGGCAGAAGAGTCGGCCACTAAGAAACCTGCTTCGAAAGCAAAATCGAAAACGGAGACTGAAGTTCCTGCTACTCCGGCTCCGGCCCCCACACCAGAACCTGAGCCTGAAAAAGCACCTGAACCCGAAAAGGAACTTATCCGTGTAAATGTTCAAAAGCTATCAGGTGTTAAACTGATGGGTAAAATCGAACTACCCACAGAACCTGAAAAGAAGAAGGCCGATTCCAACAGTGCTTCTGAAGCTGAAAAGCGCAAGCGTAAAAGAGTCGGTAAGGTCGATATCCAACGTCAACAGGAAATCGATCGTCGTCAACGCAATACTGTAAAGCCTGCTGAACCCAAGAAAACAGAGCTAAGCGAACAAGATATTCAGAACCAGGTTAAAGCAACACTCGCTCGCCTGGGCGGACAAGGAAAATCAAAGTCCAGTAAGTTCCGCCGTGAAAAGCGTGATTTCGTGGCACGACGTTCCGAAGAGGAAGCAGCACGCCAACAAGCCGAAAATCTGGTGTTGAAACTCACCGAGTTTGTTACTGTTAGCGAACTGGCATCCATGATGAACATTCAGCCTACTGAAATCATCAAGGCATGCATGCAGCTTGGCATTTTCGCTTCGCTCAACCAACGTCTCGATGCCGAAACCATCAATATTATTTCGGGTGAATTCGGATTCGAAGTGCAATTTGTTAGCGCCGATGTAATCGAACAAATCGCAGAGGAAGAAGATAAGGTGGAGAATATGATTACGCGTCCACCGGTCATTACGGTGATGGGTCACGTTGACCACGGTAAAACATCGTTGCTCGACTTCATCCGTAAAGCAAACGTTATCGCAGGTGAAGCGGGTGGTATCACGCAGCACATCGGCGCATACAGCGTTGAGCTCGCCAACGGAAGAAAAATCACATTCCTCGATACACCGGGTCACGAAGCGTTTACCGCTATGCGTGCTCGCGGTGCGAAAGTTACCGACCTTGCAATTATCGTGATCGCGGCCGACGATAGCGTGATGCCGCAATCCAAAGAAGCCATCTCGCACGCTCAGGCGGCTGGCGTTCCAATGGTCTTTGCATTCAACAAAATCGATAAGCCCGGAGCTAATGCCGACAAGATTCGCGAACAACTTTCGGCCATGAACATTCTCGTAGAAGAATGGGGCGGTAAATTCCAGACCCAAGAAATTTCTGCCAAGAAAGGACTCAACATCGATGCTCTCCTCGAGAAAGTATTGCTCGAGTCAGATATGCTCGACCTCAAAGCCAATCCGAATAAACGTGCCGTGGGTACGGTTATCGAATCTGCGCTCGACAAAGGACGCGGATACGTTACCACGCTTCTCGTTGAATCGGGAACCATGCGCGTGGGTGATGCTATTCTTGCTGGTCACAACAGCGGTCGCGTGAAAGCCATGTTCAATGAACGCGGACAAAAAGTATCAGAGGCAGGCCCTGCTACACCGGTTTCATTGCTCGGTTTTGAAGGAGCTCCCAACGCCGGTGACCGTTTCAACGTAATGGAAGACGAGCGCGAAGCACGCAACATCGCCCTCAAGCGTCAGCAATTGCAACGCGAACAGAGCTTGCGCACCAAGAAACACCTCACCATCGAAGAAATCGGCCGACGCATCGCGCTTGGCGACTTCAAAGAGCTTAACCTTATCGTTAAAGGTGACGTGGACGGATCAGTGGAAGCACTTACCGACTCATTGCAAAAACTCTCTACCGAGAAGATTCAAGTTCGAATCATTCATAAAGGTGTTGGACAAATCAGCGAGTCCGACGTATTGCTCGCCAGTGCATCTGATGCAATCATCATCGGCTTCCAAGTGCGTCCAAGTGCTACCGCGCGCAAACTCGCAGAAAACGAAGAGATTCAGATCAAGCTATACTCTATCATCTACAAGGCCATCGAAGAAGTTAAAGAGGCCATGGAAGGAATGCTCTCCGCTCGTATCGAAGAGCAGATTACAGGTACCGCTGAAATTCGCGAAGTATTTAAGATCAGCAAGGTGGGAACCATTGCGGGTTGTATGGTACTCGACGGAAAAATTGGCCGCACCAGCAAAGTGCGCGTAATCCGCGATGGTATCGTTATCTACACCGGCGAACTGGGATCACTCAAGCGCTTCAAGGATGACGTGAAAGAAGTAGTGAAGGGTTATGAGTGTGGTTTGAATATCGACAAGTTCAACAACATAGAAGTAGGTGATAACGTCGAGGCATTCGAAGAAGTAGAGGTTAAGCAAACGCTGTAATCCAACAGGCTCATGAACGTATTGAGGTTTGTACCCAACACCCTCACTCTTGCCAACTTGGCTTGCGGTGCGGTGGCTTCCTATCATATCGCTCATTCGTATGATACTACACCGGCTGTCTACCTGCTATTCTTGGCTGCATTCTTTGATCTCCTCGATGGCGCTGCAGCCCGAAAACTCGGTGTAAACGGCGATATGGGAAGAGAGCTCGATTCATTAGCCGATGTCATTTCCTTCGGACTTGCTCCTTCCATCATCATCTTCTCCATGCTCGAGCGCACCTTGTCACCCGAATTGCAACCCTTAAAATACGCGGCATTCGCCAATGTACTTGGCGCAGCCTATCGATTAGCTCGCTTCAACGTAGCTGAATCGACCGTAAAAACTTTCAATGGAATGCCTTCTCCGGCAAACGGCATTTTTTGGGCATCCCTTTTTGCTATTGTGGTTGAAAGCAACCAGGCAGCGCCAACACCTGCAGAGCATTGGATTTGGCCTACCAATATGGTGATTACCTTTCTTGTTATTACCACCCTGCTGATGGTTTCCCAAGTGGAAATGTTCTCTTTCAAACTGAAGCCCGGCGGCATAGCGAAGAATAAATCGCAATTCATCTTTGGCCTGCTTGGATTGATTCTGTCCATTGCAGTGTATGCTGTATTCGAGCAATGGCTATTCATTGTTCCGCTGCTCATTCTTCTTTACATAATTCTTTCGGTCACAACCTTTATTTGGAAAAACAACGAATAAAAAAGCCCCGCGAATGCGGGGCTTTTTATTGAATAATTTCCTAATGCATGATTTCTTACTGAACTACCAAACGCTGAGTTTGGATCTGTCCTGCATTCGTCATCTCAATCATGTACACTCCAGCACTCAACTTCTGATCGAAATGGATGGTCGATTGCATTGATCCGTCCACGGTATAAACACGTGTTGTAACCGCGCGACCCGCTGCATCAAGCACGCGCACTTGCAATTGACCCTTCTCCAGGTCGCTGAGCGATACGTTCACAAATTCACCGCCTGAAGGATTTGGATAAACACCCATCGACATTTCATTGAGCGATTCAAACTTCTCCGCATCAACTTCATCATACAACAACTCACCCGAAGCAGAAGTACCTACAACCTGTATGCGCTGCATAGGTCCATACGTACCTG
>JAURKF010000212.1 GCA_030831885.1 Flavobacteriales bacterium | reverse complement strand
TTTTTAAAAAAGGGAATGCACTCGTTTTCCGCAATCGATTTTGCAGTAATGTCCGGGATGGCTCCTTCCAACCCGCGCCCAACGGCAATGAATATATCTCCTTTCGATTTCGGCGTTTTCGGTTTTATGAGCATTACAATTCCGTTGTCTTCCTTTGCTTGTCCCACACCCCATGCTTCGCCAAGTTCGATGGCAAACTGTGCTTTGTCCATGCCGCATAAATCCGGAACAATGACCACCGTTATCTGGTTGCTCGAGCTGTCGGCAAAATCGTCAAGCATCTGCTCGATGTTGAGCTCTTCATCGGTTGTGAGCACATCAGCTACATCATACACTAATTTGTCTTCTTTTTTCGGAAAGCATTCCTGACCTGCTAATTGAGCGCTCACATTTATGATTGGATAACTCCAGAGCAGCAGGATGGACAGAAGCTTAGTAATTGTTCGCATCATTTCGCCGTGAAGTTGTGTGTTGAAACACGGTTGGACAATTCGTCCTTATCGTCGTGCCTGCGTGGAAAGAAATGTTTTAGGTGCTCACCAATTTCCTCTATTGCATTGCATAGTCCTTGAGAGTAATTCCCTTTAGAAAAAGCTTCTGTCATGCGATTCTTGATATGTTCCCAAGTGTCGGAAGGAAGATGCATATGAATTCCGACATCGCCTATTACAGCCAGTTTGCGATCGCTAAAAGCAACATAAATAAGCACTCCATTCCGCTCGGAAGTCTTGTGCATATCGAGTTTTTCGAAAATGAAACTAGCGCGATCCAATGGATCCATGGCACATTTCTCATCAAGATGCACACGTATTTCTGCGGAAGTTGTCAGCTCTGCTTGAGCTATAGCACTCTCGATGCTTTGATGAAGTTCAAGGGTATCCATATATGATTAGAATTTCACCTTGGGGGCCTCATCGGCGCCTTCTTTGGCTTCAAACATTTCGCGCACTTTGAAGTCATCTTCTTCAGAAGCCAACAAGTTAAGACCCATTTTTTTGAATGTTCCGCGAATGTGCGCATTGTAGGTCTTCACAGCTTCATTGTATCGGTTGCGTTCGGTGTTGATTCGGTTCTCTGTTCCTTCGAGTTGTGTTTGAAGATTCGCGAAATTCTGTGTGGACTGAATGGTAGGGTAGTTCTCTGTCATGAACCCGCGAAATCCTCGATAGGTGTTCATCAAGACCATATCGTTCTGCTGCAACTCGGCTGGTGTAGCTGCGCTTTTTACTTTTGCACTTTGCTCCGCAACGAGATTACCTACACTGTCTGTATAATGTCTTATTCCTCCGCGGGCTTCGGTGACACCTATCAGTATTTCGCGTTCGTTTTCGGCTGCTGCACGCACAGTTTCAACGAGGTTACCAATGAGGTCTGCCCTGCGTTGATAGGCACCTTGCACATTGCCCCAAGCTTCATTTACGGTCTCCTGGTTTTTAACGGCATTATCGCGAACGCCTGCCGCATAGAAATAAAACGATACAAATCCAAGTAAAATGCTTCCAACTAAGATGAGGAGTGCGATGGTTATTTTGTTCATAGGTTGAAATTGAAGTACGAATATATATATGTGAGCTCTGCGAAGGTCAATAGAGGTGCCAAGCGCTGGCCGCTGTCAATGTGACATCTAACATTCGACAAAAGTTACCAAAAACGTCGTTTCTTCAGTATTGATGTCCGAATTTGCGCCACTATGTTGTATGCAATCACCGATATTGAAACTACAGGGGGTCATGCCGCAGGAAATAGTATTGTCGAAATTGGCGTAGTCCTTTTTGACGGGGAAATAATTATTGAGGAGTTCAGCACACTGCTTGATCCGGGAGTGCGCATTCCTTCCTATATAACCGGACTAACCGGTATAACGAATGATATGTTAGTTGGCGCACCCAATTTTTTACAAGTTGCAGACCGGCTGGAGGAGTTGTTTGAAGGTGCTGTTTTCGTTGCACACAATGTGAATTTCGATCATTCATTTATCCGAGCCGAGTTCGCGTCTATAGGCCGCAACTGGAACCCACCACGTTTGTGCAGTATGCGATTGGCAAGAAAGGCATTTCCCGGTCAAAAATCGTATGGGCTTAATGCCGTGTGCGGCTGGATGGGAATCGTCAACCAGCAAGCGCATCGGGCTTTGAGCGACGCAAGAGCTGCAGCGCATATTCTGATGAAATCGCTTCCATTGATAGAGCCTGCAGAACTCAAGAAACTGCTCGCTCGTCAAAGTGGGGTTGTGTTTTTGCCGCCCAATTTATCGGAGGAGAAATATGCACGACTGCCTGAGTTGCCGGGCGTCTATTATTTGTACAACGACAAAGGCAAGCCACTCTATATTGGAAAGGCAAACAACATCAAGAAACGGATTCGTCAGCATTTCACGGCGCATGGAGAAAGTGAGCGAGCTCAATCGTTCATGCGGGAGGTGAGTGATATTGGATACGAATTAACCGGTAATGAGCTGATTGCACTCTTACTGGAAGATGCGGAGATTCGCAAATACTGGCCACCTCACAACAAGGCACAAAAACGCAAAACTCGGCGTTCCCACGTTATTCGGTATGTAGATCAATCGGGGTATCATCGCCTCGCAGTTCAATCGAACTCTAAGGTAAGTGGAGCGGTAAAATCTTTTGCATCGATGGCTGCTGCCTCTCGCTGGCTGTATGGTCTAGCAGCCGAATTTGACATCGATCAACGCTTGCTCGGGTTGTCCATGTTTGATGCCTCTGCAGTATTGCCATCCGCCAACGACCATAACGAACGATTGCAAGAGTCGGTTGAATTTATGCTTGCTGCCGATCCATCTTACGTGATTGAATGCGCCGGTCGGGAAGAGGGCGAAAGAGCGTATGTACTGGTTGAGCGCGGTTCGCTGAGAGGCTATGCATATGTGAGCGATGGCTTGACGAATATAGATTCACTCGAATTTTATCTTATTCCGATGCCGCATAGCGAAAATACAAGTGCCATCATCGATTCATTTGCCGAAGGTCGATGGGGCTACAAGCGAATTGAATGGATTTCGCGCAACGAGGAGAAGGCGTGAGTGCTCTTGTATGATGCCGGTATTTGACAAAGATCTTGGTGTGCTTTACGAAAAAAGAAAGAACAATTCAGGAAACATGCTGGTCGCTAATTTTTAGCGTTCATCAAAACGTGGCGCTGTTGCTTCGCCCATACAATAGATATGCACTTTCTCCAAACTGTTTTTAGGATTCAATGCGTGCAATAATTTGTCAAACCAGCCTGCTTCAATCGTAGTGCGGAAGACTAAGTTGGGGTAGTAGCTTTTCATCTTTGCAACGCGTTCATCAAGCAATTCATCATCGTAGAAAAGCACATAATTGGGAAGTGCACGTGGCATTACTGCGCTCGACGTTAGTTGGGCCTCGAATTCCGCATTGCGAAGAATTCCTTCCATGGGATCACCCTTTTTAAAATAGTAATAGGTCGTCCAGCAGTTGCTGTAAAACTGAGGCATCATGGCGCCTGTTTCCGAATGTGTAAACTCCAGGATGAAGTTCTTGCAGTCGCCGGCTTCGTATAAATAGGTCATGGCTTCTACTCGGCTTCGCTTGGAATAGGTGAAACAGAGCACAAGCATAGCAGCTATGTTAAGCGTCCAGAAGAATTGCCAACTGCGTCGAATCCAATTCGTATTTCTCCATCGTGCAGAAAGTTCGTTCCAGCCGATTACACCTGCTATTACAAAGAAGGGAAGTATTGGTAAGATAAATCGTTCTTGCTTATTGGGATAGAATATGTGAAATAGCAGAAAACCGGTGGCAGGTAATACGATGATTGCGAGTTTTCTCCACGATGAGAAAAATCCGGCAGTAAGAAAAAGGCTCACAGGAGGTAAAATGAAAACGCTTATGAAACTGAGATAGGCCCAAGGTGAGCCTGGATAGTTGAGCGCGTTTTTCTTGTTGTATTCGAAGTAACCCCGCAAGTGCTGAAAGGGTTCACCGCCCCAGAGTAGAACGTCATCCAGTTGTGTGAGAAAGAAGGCCGTGAAAGATATAACTCCAAAAACAATAAATGAACGAATGCTATGATGCAGCGCAAGCAATAGGCCTACTAAAGCTACGAACAAACCTGTCTGATAACGGAAACCTACAGCCAACCCCATTAAAAATGCGGCAGCAATGAATGCGGACCTATTCATTGCAACGGAAGGTTGGTTAGAAGGAGCTTCGAGTTGCAAACGACCGAATGAAAATGTTTTTAGCGGCACATGTTTCAGCATTAGCCACATACCGGCCAGCAGCGGGGGCATACAAACAATTTCAACAAGATTGCGCACTGAGAAGTTGGGCAGAATGGCAATACACGCGAGTAGCCATCCAACTAAAATGGCGTTTTTTCGGCTGCTGAGTAATTCAGTAATGCGATAAGCGAAGTACACTGTGAGCAATGAATAAGCCGCGTGAATTATGCGTATCGCGAGCATTTGGTATTCGGGGTTCTCAATGCCGAACAGCTGAAATAATTTGAAGAAGAAAAAAAGAAACCCTAAGTAAAAAAAACTAATGGGCTCAGGATGTTCGTTCGAATTCCCAATGCCTGGAAGCCAATGGTTGAAGTTTTTGCCATCGGCCCAGCTTGCTGAAGGTTCAATGGTCAGAAAATGATCGTCGTGCATCATATAGCCTGGCGCAAAAAAGGCGGCCAGCAATCGCACAGCGAGTGCCACCATAAGGATGGTTCGCAGCGGATATGCCTCATAGGACCGAATGATTTTTTGGCGCAGGGTATCAATCATGTTTCTAAAGAACAAGGTTGCAAATTTCGGTAATTAACCCTGGTAGCCGTTATCCTCCTTGAATCAGCTCTTTGATTTTGCTGGCCGGCGAAAAAGGTGACGGCTTCGCACTACATAATTAGGCGCTATTGCGACGGTTCTGACCTCTTCCGTAATGTAGAATGCAGAGGCAGTAACTGTAATAGTGCGACGCAAATCAGTTGGTTTGCGTTTCTCCTTGCCATGAGTCTCGATGAGGATATCGGTCGTATCACCATGTTCATTCACTGAAATAATATCCCAGATTATTCCATCGTAATTCATCTTATTTCCTGCGTCGTTGATGGTGCACTCGCCTTTACCGCCTATAATGTCACCCTGTCCTTCGTCGTATTGAACCGCGTATTTCCATTTAACGCCATCAAACTCCGACTGACACTTGGCGGGCAGACTGTAGGTGGTAACATTATCCCGGTCATCGGTATATTCCATGAAACCTTCCCAATTACCCGACATTTTTTTCAATTGCTCGTAGATAAATTCTTTTTCTCCCTGAGAAAAGGCTAAGACGGGAAGTAACACTAGTAGAAGCGCCAACTTGAATTTCATGAGTTCATTGGTTTAAGGCAAATATAGGCGGTTCGAATTCTTAATCAAATGAAGGAAAGGATCATAACACAAATTGAGATTTGGCAATTGCTACCTGCAGATAACGCTTCACCTTTAGTAAAAATCATTCATATGAAAACCAGTAAAGGCAATAGCAGTTTGCAAAGTAAGCAGCAACGAATTTCTCACAAGCCTAAGCCCGAGATTCGGGATGATATGGACAGTCGCAAAAACAGAGAGTCTGGATATCGGGGAACCATCAGTAAAAAGGGCGATCGAAAGAAGAAATCGTGAGGTTTGTTATTTCTCCCAATTGTTGGTAAACATTGCTTTTCTAAAGCGCGTTGAAGACTCATTCTGCTGCAAATTCGCAGACAAACACACGGATGAATAATGACGCGAATTGAGAACTATATTTTGGGAGCCTGGACGTTCGGTACAGGCAATGAAAAGGAGTTGTTGAATGCGGTAACAGGCGAGGCAGTAGGTGTCGCATCGGCGCAAGGAATACACTTCAATGAAGTACTTGGTTATGGCAGGAATGTAGGCGGACCCTCATTGCGAAGGATGACCTTTCATGAGCGCGGTAGAATGCTGAAGGCCTTGGCTATGTTCCTCAACGAACGCAAGACTGCTTATTACGAGCTCAGTTACGCTACGGGTGCTACGAAAATTGATAGTTGGATAGACATCGATGGCGGTATCGGAAACTTGTTCGCATACGCTTCGTTGCGCCGTCAGTTCCCCAATGAACGTTATTACGTCGATGGTGATACAGCCAAACTTTCCAAACAAGGAACTTTCTTGGGACACCATATCATGGTGCCGAAGGAAGGCGTGGCTATTCATATCAATGCATTCAACTTCCCCATTTGGGGCATGCTAGAGAAGATTGCGGTCAATCTGCTGGCGGGTATGCCTGCAGTAGTGAAGCCTGCTACTATTACCTCATTTCTGACGGAAATAGTTGTTCGCGATATTATCGCAAGCGGTATTGTACCTGAAGGCTCTTTGCAGCTCATTTGTGGCAATGCCGAAGGGTTACTCGATCATGTCATGTCTCAGGATGTGGTTACATTCACAGGGAGTGCCAGTACCGGTCGCAAGCTCAAGTCACATCCTCGTATCATTGAAGAGTCTGTACCTTTTAATATGGAAGCAGATTCTTTGAACGCGGCGGTTTTGGGTAAAGACGCAGCCCCCGGCACTGAAGAATTTGAGTTGTTCATCAAAGAGGTTCGCAAAGAGGTGACCATAAAGTGCGGACAAAAGTGCACGGCAATTCGCCGTGTAATTGTACCGGAAGCATATCTTGAAGATGTACAGATTGCA
>JAURKF010000211.1 GCA_030831885.1 Flavobacteriales bacterium | reverse complement strand
ATGATGAAGTATCGCTTGTCTGGTTTCGTGATACGCGCGACATGGACACGTTGGGATGGGCAAAGCGGTTTTCAAATCCCTCCTTTAAATTACTCTATCAGCAGGCCATGCAATTTGGTGTTGCAAAGCGCGATGTATTTCACACCCATCGATTTCGTCCAATTGATGCATGGGTGAGCACCCTGGATTTTTTGCGCAATCAGGTGGAAGCATCCACGCGGTTTCCAAAGGAGCGAATTCATGTCGTGCCTCTTGGTGTTGACACAAGCAGGCTGCGAGTGAATCAACCTTTGCGGGTAGAGGCAAGAAGTCATTATGGCTTGGATGATGGAGCATTTATATTCGGAGTCATTGGTCGGCTCGATCCATTGAAGGGCCAGCACCTCGCTATAGAGGCGCTGCATCAGTTGCTTGAGAGAGGTATGAAAGCCCAGCTGCTCTTGGTAGGTGAGCCGACCTTGAATGAGGGAGATGAATATGCGGAGCGTTTGCGTGTCCTGATCCAACAATTGAATTTGGAACATGCCGTACACATTCATCCGTACTGCAGTGATGTGAGTTACTTTTATCATGCAATCGATGCATTCATGCTTTGCAGCAAGGGCGAGACATTCGGAACGGTTACCATCGAGGCAATGGCTTGTGCATTGACGATTATTGGCACCGACAGCAGTGGTACGCCTGAAATTCTCGACAAGGGTGCATGTGGAATATTGGTGCCCTCTGACAATAGCTATCAATTGGCTGCCGGTATGGAACGCGTAATACTCAATTGGGAAGATGCCATGGCAATGGGTAAGCGGGCACAGCTGCGTTTCCTTCATAACTATTCTAAGGAAATTAGTGTAAAGCGGATGACTGAAATTGTGGATCGAATAATTGGTAGGGAATGAGATCGGAGAATTGCTTTCGAACATTTCTTGTGCAGAGCGTACTTGCGCTTGCCTGTGCTGTTGTTCCTTGCGCGTTGCGAAGTCAACTAGATACGACCGCGCGCTGGACAATTGCAATCTCACCCCATGGAGGTTTTGTTGTGCCGCATCACAAATCTGTAACGCATCTGATTCAGGGGCACTCCTCGGGCTTTCATCTCTATGCCAACCGACTTACCGATGGAACCAAGTACTGGCATGAAGCCTACAATGCTCCGGAGCATGGAGTTGATTTTACATATACCAATACTGGAAATCCGGAGCAATTGGGGCAGCAATATTCGACATCCTATTTGTTGAATTTACCTCTGAACGGAAAACGTTATACGGAAGGTTTTTTACGCATTTCTAATCGAGGATTTAGGCATTGGGTAGGGCTAGGAATGGGTGTGGGCTATACAACACGGAGATGGGATTTAGAAAATAATCATCAGGCTGCTATGCTAGGTTCCCGCATCAATATCGCTTTGTCTTTGCAATACGCGGTTCGCATGGTGTCTTTTAAAAACGGCGAGTTGCGCTCCGGAATTCGGTTGAGTCATCTTTCAAATGGCGCTTTTCAATTGCCGAACTTGGGAACGAACAATGCAGGTTTGTTTGTCAGTTATGTAGTCGGGAATAATCGCGCATCGTTCATGAAAGTTATTCCTGCTCCGATGTATCATCGTTCTATTTTCAGCGTTGGAATTGTGAGTGGATTGAAAGAGATTCCTCCACCTACCGGACGCAAATATGCTGCAGTGGTGATATCAACGTTGGCAGAGAGAAGGGTTTCCTATAAGAGCGCTTTTGGATTGGGAATCGATGCGTTTTACGATGCATCCTTGCGTCCGTTGGTTTTGCAACGGGTGGGCGAATCGGTAAGCGCTATGCAAGTTATGCAACTAGGAGCCGTGTGCTCGTATAGCCTTTTCTTCGATCGCTTTGCCTTGAAGATTCAACAAGGATTTTATGTTATGGATTCGTTTCGACTCAATGGCTCCTTATATCACAGAGCCGGACTACGCTATTTAATCGGAAATCATTTGTATGCTCAGCTCACGCTAAAAACTCATTTTGCAAAAGCGGATTATGGTGAGTTGGGTATTGGTTATGTTTTCTCTAAATGAACGCTAGATTTTACATATGGCAACGTAGGGTGCAAGTGAAGAACATTTGGTGGTTGACGCTGCCTCTGTTTTTTGGGTGCAACAGGGAAAACGCACCCGATTGTTTGCAGGCAGCCGGCGAAAACAAATCAGTAAAACGTGAGTTGGAAGAGTTCACGTCAATAGAGCTCAACGATTACATTCAATATGAACTCTGTGATACCGCATATTATGGAGTTGTGATTTCAGCACCGGGAAATTTGATTCCTGAAATTGAAACGCTGGTTGAAGATGGAAAATTGAAAGTGTACAATTCGAATAGCTGCAACTTCGTACGTTCCTACAAGAATCGAATAGTGGTTCGAATATGCGCACCTCAATTTCGGGATATTCAGAATTATGCTACGGGCGATGTAACCACAGCCAATGAAATTAGCTGTGAACGATTTTCAATCGACAACAGAGGCGCCGCAGGAGTGCAGCGTTTTCAATTGAAATGTGATACGGTAAATATTGCTTCGCATACCGGTGTGAGTGATGCTCTGGTGTCTGGAGAATGCGACGTTGTGTATTTATTCAGTCAGGGATTGGGTATAATGGATGCACGCGATTTGTCATCCAATTATGCCTTTGTAAATAACTCGTCTTTGAATAATGTGTATGTGCAGGCGAGCAATTATCTCTATGGATTCATTCAATACAGCGGAAGTATTTTTTACAGAGGGAATCCGCAATCGATTGATAAGGAAATTGATGGTGATGGAGTGATTGATCCGCTTTAATCTTCATTGAATAGTTTGCTGAGTTTCTCTGCAACATGCGCTGGACATCGCGTGGGTTTTCCGCTTTGCGCATTTACAAATACAAGATCCGTTTCTCCTTCGTTCAATAATACTTCTCCGCGATGCGTTTGATATTGAAAACGTAAACGTGCTGCCGGCT
>JAURKF010000210.1 GCA_030831885.1 Flavobacteriales bacterium | reverse complement strand
ATTACGGATGCGACCATCGTGTATTTGAAAGAACAGATAGCATGTGGTTGCAACATGGTTCAGTTGTTCGACAGCTGGGCCGGCATTCTCAACAAAGACACATACAACACATTCGCATTGCCCTACATCGAAGAAATATGTAAAGCCATAGATACTGTGCCGCTCACAGTATTTGCAAAGGGTGCATTCTTCTCGTTGCAGGAAATAGGAGCGCTGCCATGTCGCACTATCGGTATCGACTGGCACACATCGCCTGGTTTTGCAAGGTCAATGGTAGGTGATGAAAAAACGCTTCAAGGCAACCTGGATCCGGCTGTGCTCTATGGTTCAGAAGATTTTATTGTTGCAGAAACAAAGCGGATGCTTGACGCATTCGGATCTCAGAAGTATATTGCCAACCTTGGGCACGGAGTTTATCCCGATATTGACCACGAAAAACTCAAGCTTTTTATACAAACCATTCAAGCATATCAATTCAACCGATCATGAAACAATACAGTTTATTGCTGACTCTGTTGCTTGCTTTCGGCATCAGCATCAGCGCACAACAAAAGAAGCCGGCTACCACGACCAAACCGTCGACAACTAAAACAGGAGCCGCAGCGAAGGAAGAACCGGCAGCCGCTCCGGCAGCACCAAGCAACCTTGTTTTGGACCCAAGCTTCGAATTTCAAGAAGTAAAACTGCTAAAAGCCTACGGTCAACTGCCTCTGCTGCTTAAAAACTGGGGATCGCCCAACGAATCGAAGGCCGACCTATACAACAACATGGCGAAATCGACCAAAGTAGCAATTCCGAAAAACGACATGGGAACGGAAGAACCCTTTGAAGGAAGTGGTTACGCAGGTTTTCGTGCATTCACAAAAGACCCCAAGAAAACACGCACATACCTACAAGCAAAGCTTAGCAAAAAACTCACAAAGGACAAGACGTACTGTGTGAAATTCAATGTTAGCCTTTCAGATTTGAGTAAATGGGGAGCAAACAATGTTGGTCTCTACTTCAGTGACCGTAAAGTTCAAAACGCTAATACTAACGCTCTCACATTTATTCCCCAGATAACGGAGAAGACGAATTCGCCTATCGTCACCATGAGTGGTTGGGAAACCATTTGTGGAACCTATTTATCTAATGGAAAAGAAGAATATATCATGATAGGATGTTTCGGAGAAGAAGACAACATTAAGCTCGAAAAGGTAGTAAAACCAACCACTCAAGAAGGGATGATTATGGCCGATGCGTATTACTATATCGACAACATAGAAGTAATCGAGATTGAATCAGTCGACGCCTGTTTTTGTGGCAAAACGGAAGACCGTGATCCGGATTTGATTTACAGTCGCTCCTCCGCCAAGAAAGTCGATATGAAGCCCTCGGAAATAGTAAACTCAACATCTATTTGGTTCTCTTATTTGTCGGTAGAAATTCCATCCATGTTTGAAGCAGAATTGCAGGAGGTGGCCAAACTATTACAGGCCAACCCCGGAATGAAGGTAGAGCTTACCGGCCACTCTGATAATGACGAACAAAATGAAACCAAAACAAAGAAAATATACGTGGGACTCGCACTGCGCCGCGCTGAAGCCATCAAACAGTTTTTAGTAGATAACGGAGTTTCCGTCTCCTCCATAACTGTTGTGGGAAAAGACAATACAGTGCCCGCTACCGATAAAACTACACCAATGGGCAAGGCCCAAAATCGCAGGGTAGTATTTCAAGTAAAATAATATTCCCAAGCACTTGCTTGAAAAGGTCTGCCTTAGTGCAGACCTTTTTTGTTCACATTCTATCACTCAAAACGAAAGAGAAATGACTTGAAATAATCAGGGAAAAATGCAGTTATTCGAATGGATGTGTAGAAGCACAATCATACTGCTCCTTTTCAGCACGCTAGCACTTTCGGCTTCGGCTCAAAACCTAGTTATAAATGGCAGCTTCGAAAATAAATCCTACTGCCCCGGCACTTTCAATCAACAAAGCCTTAATACAATAGTCGGGTGGTGGCAGGCAACCGATGGTACACCTGACTATTTTCACGCTTGCAGCGATAATGCCGGAGTACCCGACAATGTATTCGGAAAACAAAACGCAAAAGACGGCTTAGCATATGCCGGACTGGTCACATTTAGCGTGGGTGGCAAACGTAATTACCGGGAATATTTGCAGACCAAGTTGACACGGCCACTCCGCGCAGGAGAAATGGTATGCATAGAAATGTCTATTAGTGCGGCAGATTATTGCAACTACGTAACGGATGGCATTGGCATTTTATTAACCCAGAAAAAAGTTGAGAGCAATCTTCAGGTCGAACTCGCCTTTAAACCAACAATGGGAAACCCTCGATTAAATATGCTCGACGAAAGCGACGATTGGCAATTGATATCCGACATCTATACAGCAACAGGTGGTGAGGAATATCTGACGCTGGGAAATTTCAAAGCGGATAAAGAATTAAAAGTCTTAAGGAACACACAAGATAATGGCGATAAAGGTTATGGGACTTGGGCTTACGTCTATATTGATGATGTGCAGGTTCGACCGGTTCAGCGAAAACAAGAATGCAGCTGTGAAAACGAATACCTCGCGAGCATCGCAGTTGATCCACCACTGGAACTAAGTGAATACAGAAAAATAAAACTGGATGCGGTTTTATTCGATTTCGATTCCGACGTTCTTACCAATGAGGCAGTAGAACAGCTCGAAGATGTATACTCCCTTCTCAGAAAGAATCGCGCTATGTATATGGAAATATCCGGGCATACGGACGAAGTTGGTCCTGATGGGTACAACCTGTCACTCTCCAAACGAAGGGCACAGCAAGTAATCGAACATCTCAAATCTAAAGGTATCGATGCCAGCAGACTTCAGCTAACTTTCTTCGGGAAACAACAACCGGTAGCTGATAATGAAACCGACGAAGGTCGTCACCAAAACAGGCGCGTAGAATTTCAGATACTCGAGAAAAAATTCGAGCTGATTCAATAACTGCTTATAGTCCGAGTAGCACTTCTTCAGCAGTCTTTCCTCCAAACAGCATGCGCTCTGGGTTTTCGAGCATGTCCTTGACCTTTACCAAAAAGCTAACACTTTCACGTCCATCGATAATGCGATGATCATATGAAAGAGCCACATACATCACCGGTCGAATTACCACCTGACCATTCTCGGCCACCGGACGCTCCACGATATTGTGCATTCCCAATATAGCACTTTGAGGAGGATTGATGATGGGTGTTGAGAGCATAGAACCAAACACGCCACCATTCGTGATAGTGAATGTACCACCTTGCATCTCATCCACTGTGATTTTTCCGTCGCGCACCTTCTTGGCAAGATCTCCAATGCTACGCTCAACATCGGCCAACCCCATCATTTCTGCATTGCGGATAATTGGAACCATGAGTCCCTTGGGCGACGACACGGCAATACCAATGTCGGTATAATCGTGATAGACAATTTCTCCGTTTTCGATACGTGCATTCACTGCTGGGAATGCAAACAAGGCTTCTGCACATGCTTTTGTGAAGAATGACATGAAACCAAGACCTACACCATGTTTTTCCTTAAAAACATCTTTGTATTTGGCGCGCAAATCCATGATTGGCTTCATGTTCACCTCATTGAAAGTGGTGAGCATGGCGGTGTTGTTTTTCACACTAACAAGACGCTCGGATATCTTTTTACGCAAGTTGGTCATTTTCTCGCGGCGCTCTGTGCGGGCTCCGCTATGACGCGCCACACTCGAGGTATCGAAGCCTGCTGCCATAGCTGCAAGCACATCGCCTTTAGTAATGCGTCCACCTGGTCCTGAGCCTGCAACTTGCGCCGGAATGATGCTTTGTTCGGCCATCAATTTTGCGGCGGCGGGAGAAGGTGTCCCTGAAGCATACGAAACAGTCGGTGCTTTGGCCTCTACATTCGGAGTGGGCGCCGTCACCTTCGGTTCCTCTTTCTTTACAGGCGCTGCAGGGGCTCCGGCAGGTTTAGCAGCTGCCGTGTCTATTGTGCATGCAGGTGCGCCCACGGCTACAGTGTCGCCTGCTTGCGCCAAAATAGTGATGCTGCCACTGGCTTCAGCTGTTAGTTCAAGTGTAGCTTTATCACTATCGATTTCAGCCAACACCTGACCATTTTCAACGTAGTCACCATTCTTCACAAGCCAATTGGCAATATTCACTTCGCTGATACTCTCACCGGGAGAGGGAACCTTTATTTCAATTTTGGACATTATCTGAAGGACACTTAAAATTTCGTGTAAATGTATAATCAATCGGGCAATTAGTTGAATTTGGCAGCATAGTATAAGAGGGTTTTTACAGAAGTCCTGTTTGCCCGGAAAATAGCCGAACCAAGCGAGTAATTCAACGCGCACAGATTCTGCTTAGATTTGTTAACACGAATTTCTCAAGGTGTATTATGAATATCCTAAGTCGACAGGTTATGGTTCTCAAAAATTTGTATCGGGAGCGCTTTGCCTCCAGACCCAAATTTGAGCCCAGTAAGTCGCTCAGTGCGCTCGAACGCAGCCTACTCGAAGAATTACATCGCAATGGCATTGTTCTATTGAAGGACTTTCTCAAAGCGGAAGAAGCAGATACAATACGCCAATTACTGGAGTCCGAAATTTCATCTCTCAACCCGGATCAATGGCTGGATGTTAGAAAGAGACAAGACGCCGAAAATTTGAAGTGGGGGGTTCAGATGGGAAATGCATGGAGTTTCTGGGTGAATGTGTACCAGAGCGATTTTCGCATCATGGGAGCTGAGCATATCTCTCCAATGATTAATGGGTTTGCCTACCATGATCTTATAACAACCATCGGGTCAGAATACTTGCGTGAAAACCTGAAGCTTTCATTCTGCATGGCCAACAAGACGGTTTACAAACCAAATATTCCAGGAAGCGGAGGAGGCTGGCATCGTGACCGCAATTACAAAAATGGATTCAAGGCATTGGTTTACTTGGTCGATACCGACAATACCAATGGCTGTTTTCAATACATACCTCGCTCTAGCAACATCAGCCATCATTTACTGAAAGCAAATACACCTGACAAATTTCAATTCACCGATGAAGAAGTAAAAGCTATGGTGGAAAGTGAAAAAGACATAATGTCGGTTATAGGCTCAAAAGGCACATTAGTGCTTTTCGACACCAACGGCGTTCACAGAGGCAGTCCGATCTCAGAAGGTGGTGTGCGTTATGCTTTGACTAATTATTACGTGGATTAACAGTATTCACAGCGAAACAATAAACAGGAAACAACGGATATGGATGTAAAAAAAATGGTGTTCAACTTACTCCCTGAAGCGATTCAGCATAGAATTATTCTGAAAAAAACAGGACATCATCTATTCCAAAATGCGCAAGCGACTCATCAAATCAAATTTGATATTTATACAACACCAAAGATTGGTGTTTGGAAAACACGCTTGCAAACCCCATACGGGCATGAGCCCGAAGTAGTAAAATGGTTTGAACGAAATATCAACGCAAATGATGTAATATACGATATAGGAGCCCATATGGGCTATTATGCAGTATTGGCTTCGAAAATGGCACCAGGTGTGGAGTTCCACGCTTTTGAGGCCAATTGGTTCATTGCCCATTATTTGAAACTGAATAAGCAATTGCACGACACCACCGGATCCTGGCATATCGTGGAAAAATTCGTAGGAAGTGAAAACAAAAAAGGGTTTGTTGTCATCGACCAATACATTAAGTCGCATCACCCATCATCTATTTTCTTTATGGATGTGGATGGTGAGGAAATTAATGTTCTGAAAGGCGCGAAACAGTTGCTTGATAATGGCGCGTGTACGTTCCTCATTGAGGTTCATCCGGCCGATTTGAAACAACGCAGCCAAGTTGTTTCTGAGTTGTTGCAATTATTCTCCACAGAGAAATACGTATTGCGTTACCTACCCAACCACAGAGGCAAAGACAGCGTGTGGGGCGAAGCCATAAGCGATAAGGACATTCAACAAGAGTTCTTTTTACTGGCTACACCCATTCGTAGTCCGCGAGTATAAAAGCCCTGAATAGTCACTTATACACGCGCAGGCTCGCTGCTCTTGCGAAACAGCTTATCCATTAGGACAGCAGTGCGCGCTTCATGAACCTTAGAAGAACCGGGAGCAGGCGATGCCGAAGCAGCAGGTGAAATAACCTCCAAATTCAAATCGCGCAATGAACGCAACATGTAACTCCACGCTCCCATATTTTCTGGCTCCTCTTGCACCCAAACGATGCTATTCGCTTTCTTGTATGAAGTGATAATCGTGCGAATCTGATCTTCGGGGAGTGGATACAATTGCTCAATGCGAACAAGCGCCATATTACTTCCGGCTCCGCGCTTTTCCTTTTGCTCTAGAATTTCATAATACACCTTGCCCGAACAAAGCACGATAGTATCAACCTCCTTCGAGTTAACCATTACGTCATCAATTACCTCCATGAATCTTCCCTTTGACATTTCCTGAAGGGTTGAAACGGCTTTAGGATAACGCAACAACTTTTTAGGTGTAAATACAACCAACGGCTTGCGATACGTCGCATGCACTTGTCGGCGAAGCAAATGATAATGATTTGCAGGAGTCGTTGGATTGCAAACTAATAAATTCAGCTCTGCGCACAATTGGAGGAAACGCTCCATGCGCGCCGAACTGTGCTCGCTTCCTTGTCCTTCATAACCATGCGGTAAGAACAGCGTAATACCATTCATAGTGCGCCACTTGTCTTCGGCAGCTGAAATGAACTGATCGATGATGATTTGTGCGCCGTTATTGAAGTCGCCGAATTGTGCCTCCCAAATAGTCAATCCATTGGGAGTAGCGAACGCATAACCGTAGTCAAAGCCCAAAACCCCATACTCACTTAGCAGTGAGTTAAACACAGTGAATTTGGCTTGTTTAGGACTAATTCCATTCAGCGTAATAATTTCCTTCTCCTGATCCTCATCGGTCTTTACAACCGCATGACGATGAGAAAACGTTCCGCGCTCTACATCCTGCCCGCTGATACGCACTGGATGTCCCTCCTCGAGCAAGGTGCCATAAGCAAGCAGTTCACCCATTGCCCAATCGAGCTTGTTGTCATCAATCATCTTCAAACGATCGGCAAATACCTTGGCTGTTTTAGCAATGTATTTCTCGTTGGCAGGAAGCGAGCAAATAGCATTTGCAATAGATTTTAATCGCTTTTCGTCAACGCGGGTATCCACTTGCTGCGTCAAATCTGCCGAAGTGGCGCGAGTAAAGCCTTTCCAAGTTTCTTCCATGAAGTGCTTCACATGAGCCATCTTCATGCCTTTGGCAATTTCCAACTTCGTATCGAGCATGCTTTCAAACTGACGCTTGATACCATCTGCAAAAACCTGATCGATGGTGCCCTCGGAAATCAGTTGGTTCATATAAATCTCACGCAAGGATGGGTGCGATGCAATTAATTTATACAACGATGGCTGCGTAAATTTTGGTTCATCCCCTTCGTTGTGACCGTACTTGCGATACCCTAGCAAATCGACAAAAACATCCATGTGGAATTTCATGCGATACTCCAGGGCAATCTTCATAGTTTCGATAACTGCTTCGACATCGTCGGCATTCACATGGAATACCGGACATAACGTTGTTTTGGCGACATCAGTGCAGTACGTTGAGGAACGTCCATCGAGATAATTGGTGGTAAATCCGACTTGATTATTCGTAACGATGTGCACGGTTCCTCCCGTGCGATAGCCATCGAGCAATGCCATTTGCACTACTTCGTACACAATGCCCTGACCGGCTATGGCCGCATCGCCATGCACTAAGACAGGGACGATCTTATCTTCCGACTGTAGGTAGTGATCAATCTTGGCGCGCGACAAACCCTCTACTACCGGGTTGACCGCTTCGAGGTGCGAAGGGTTTGGACATAGCGTAAGGTGGACCTGATTTCCTCCTTGAGTTACTACATCATTCGAATATCCATAGTGATATTTTACATCTCCATCAAAATTGTCGGAATCTTCAAACTCAAGCCCTTCAAATTCCGCAAAAACTTGCTCTTGAGGCTTACCCATGATATTGGTAAGTACGTTCAAGCGGCCACGATGCGCCATACCGATCACAAATTCCTTAACCCCCATATCGCCACCAAGGCGAACCATATAATCCATGGCGGGTATCATTGCCTCGCAGCCTTCAACGCTGAATCGCTTTGCACCGACGAATTTGCGGTGAATGTATTGTTCAAACAGTGACGCCTTACTGGCCATCTCTAAAAATTGCTTTTTCTCTTCTGAGGTAAATGATGGCTTGTTGACTGCCTCGATGCGTTCACGCAACCATTGAACGCGTTCAGGAGAGCGCACATACGTGTACTCAACTCCTATGTGCTTACAATAGCAATTGTTGAGATGAATCAGAATGTCGCGCAACTTAGCAGCACCCAAACCAATTTCATTACCCGCCTGAAAAACTGTATCCAGATCATTATCGTTCAGTCCAAAATTTTCGAGTGCCAAGTTGGGCTGGTGCTTGCGGCGCTCGCGGACAGGATTGGTTTGAGTGAATAAATGGCCTCGTTGACGGTATCCATTGATTAAGTTGATGACCTTGAATTCCTTGATGACCTCTGAACTAGCCGCACCCCCAAAGGCATCACCACCCGGCATGGGGGCGAATTCGGCGCGCTGAAATTCGAACCCTTCGAAAAAGCGCTGCCACGAACTATCTACGGATTGAGAATTACTCTTGTATTGCTGATAAAGCGACTCAATGGCATTGACGTCGCTGTTGGCTAGGTATGAATGATTGTCCATTCTGACTGTATAAAATGAATTGGCTCGCGAAGTTAGCGCTCACCTTCAAATAAACCATTTTTTTTGAGGTTTGGTTCAGTCAAACTTTTCACGCTCATTTCGAGGCATAATGAAGGCGCATCCACACTTTTTTAGCCTCTCGTTCAAGAATTTCATTGGAGAGCACACGGATGCGCTCGTCGGGATGAGTGCCGGCCATCAGAGCGTTGATTTTCTTTTCGGGCAAATCGATTCTGTACATCACCGCACCAAGTGAGTTGCCGCGTTCTACAATCAAGCGTTCAACACTTGAATACAGTTGACTCAATATCCAATCCGGAGCGGGATTTTCGGGAATTTCCTTATCGAACATGGGGTGTAAATCCTTGGCCAGTTGCTCAGCCAGTTTCCGCATGAAACGAGTATGCTGCTCAACAGGCAATTGATCCGCAAACGGAATAAGTTGTTCTTTCATTACCGGCTAAATTAGGAACGTAGGGTTTTTGCTCGTGAAGAGCTAGTGTTACGTACTTTCGCGTCTCATTTTCAGCATATGAACACCCCCTATTTGATCCGTATCATCCAAGTTGTAGCCTTTCTATGGATGTCTGTCGCCTCGTTTGGTCAAGGAACCATTCGTGGATTCGTGAAAGACCAAGAAACAGGACAGCCGGTGATATTCATAATGGTTGGTCTTGAGGGAACATCCTACGGAACACAGACCGATGAGAATGGATTTTACACCTTAACAAAAATCCCGGACGGAAAATACACGCTTATCATTAATCAGTTTGGATTCAAAGAGATTCGTGATGCAATTGATATTGTAGGGGCGAAAGTGCTTGCGCGTAATTACCTATTGGAGAAAGATGACGTAGTGATGAATGAAGTAGAGATTACCGATAAAGGAAGTGAAAAGAAAAACAACGTCAACATTTCCGTCGAATCCATGCGCACCAAGGATATCAAGCGCATTCCAAGTGTGGGCGGCGCCCCTGATTTGGCGCAAGCGCTCACCACTCTTCCCGGCTTCATCAGTACCGGTGATCAGGGCGGTCAAATCTATGTGCGAGGCGGATCACCTGTCCAAAACAAAGTACTGCTCGATGGTATGATTGTTTACAATGCCTTTCACTCAATAGGATTGTTCTCGGTTTTCGATACTGACATCATCGCTAATGCAGACGTATATACGGGAGGTTACAGTGCTCAATTCGGTGGGCGTATTTCATCCATTATGGATATTACCACTCGTGATGGCAACAAGCGCGAATTGGACGGACACGTGGGATTAAATCCTTTTGGTGCCAAGGTTCAGTTAGAAGGCCCAATCAAAAAACTCACAGAAAACGGCAGCGGAATATCATATGTTATTTCGGCAAAAAACTCCTATCTCGATCGCAGTTCAAAATTCTTGTACCCGTACGTTAATGACGGGGCCGGTTTGCCGTTCAACTACACCGACATATACGGAAAGCTCTCTTTCAGTGGCTCGAATGGCTCTAAGTTCAACGCCTTTGGATTCAATTTCAATGATGGAGTAACCAGCTACAAGAAGCTCGCATCACTTAATTGGAAAAACAGCGGCGGTGGGGGTAATTTCGTAGTAGTGCCATCCAGCTCGGCTGTGCTTATCAGCGGAAATTTCGCTCGCAGCCAATACGAAATCATCATGAGCGAGTTAAATAACCCTGATCGCATCAGCAAGATTAACAGTTTCAACTTTGGCCTCGATTTCAAATACGGCATCAAAAACGATGTTCTGAAATATGGTGTAGAAGTAGTTGGTTTCTCTACCGATTACAAAACGTTTGCAATACTCGACAATACCCAAATTGTTCAGGTCACCCAGAATACAACTGAGTTAAATTCATTCTTCGACTACAAAATCAATCGTGGAAAATGGATTGTTGAACCAAGCATCCGCTTTCAATACTATGGCACGTTGAGTGTGTTCTCACCTGAACCACGATTGGGTGTCAAATACAAGTTAAACGAACGTTTCCGTTTGAAGGGAGCCACAGGTAAATACACGCAAAATCTAATGGCAACCAACAGCGACCGCGATGTCGTCAATTTATTCTATGGATTCTTGGCCAGCCCCGAAGATTTACAAAATCAGTTTACCGGCGATCCGGCCATTCAATCGAATGGTCAGGGAGTAACTACTGCAGGCGAGCTAATTGGTTCCATTGGAGATGGAGGACTTTCCTTCGGCCGCACTCCAACAAACCAAAACATCAAGAATGTTTTGCAAACCGCCAAGCATTTAGTTCTCGGTTTCGAGTTTGATATAACAGAGCGTTGGAGCCTAAACCTGGAAAGCTATTACAAGCGCTTTAGCCAACAAACCAATCTAAATCGTAATAAAATTTTCGAAAACGATTACGGACAGAACAACGACAAACCGGAAGAGCTCACACGCGACTATGTGATAGAAACCGGAAATGCATATGGTACCGACGTAGTGGTGAAGTATGAAGACAAATCATATTATCTCAATATCGTGTATTCTCTGGCCAAAGTGCAGCGCTGGGATGGCTTCCAGTACTACTCCCCGGTATTTGATCGTCGACACAATCTCAATCTTATCGGAACATACCTGTTTGGGAAAGACAACTGTTATGAGATTTCCATGAGATGGAACCTTGGCAGTGGATTACCCTTCACACAAACCCAAGGGTTCTATAATGGTCAAAGTGTATCGCAGGGTATCAGCCTTGATTACATAACAAATAACAGCCAATACTTGAGTGTGCAATACGCGAGCTTGAATGGAGGCCGCCTGCCTTACTACCATCGTTTGGATGTAAACGTCAAGCGTACTATCAAGTTTAAAAACAAGACCGGACTTGAACTAAATGCGGGCATAACTAATGCATACAATCGCGCCAACGTGTTCTACATTGACCGTATAACCGGAGAGCGCATCGATCAGCTTCCTCTTTTGCCAACCATTGGGGTTGACTTTACATTCTAATCTTGGTTATTCATAAGAAACATTGCTGAACGCTCCGTTCACAAGATTCTTAACTTGCCCGGATCCTCCAATGTCGTAAAGATCCGATTCAAACAAAGCTGAAATACGTCCATTACTATTCTTGGTAATGTAAACGCTGCCATTCGGGAGAAAACTGGTATCGAATAAAAGCGTATCATCCAGCAATGCCAGGTAAGTGGAGTTTGCGAATGAAATCGTGTGTTCACCCGGATTAAGATCGGGCAAACGAACAATCATTTCACGACCAAGCGCATCGGTACAATTGAAAATGTGAAGCGCAGATACACTGTCGAATACATATTGAACCGTATTGCTATCGCCATTAAAAGCATCGTCTCCTATAATGAGCACATGCCAGGCAAATGCATTCGTATCGGCAGAAAGAGTGTCATTAGGAACATCTGTGTTTTCATCCGTAGAATCAGCAGGAACAGCTTGGGTAGGCGACCAATTGCTGGCATCGGTATCCTTAGTGCAAGAGGTGAACATTACATAACATAAATGTACACCGAGCAATCCCAGGAACAGAATGGATTTTTTCATAATAAAAATGGAGACTCTGAATTTTTACTTTTTCAATGAATTCGCTCTTCAAAGGTACAACTATGTTAATTTCGAACCGATTTTTTCAAATTAAACAAATCTTATTGCATAATGGCAAACAAGTATCAAGCGCAGATTGACTCCTTCATGGCGGAAATCAAGGCCAAGAACCCTAATGAACCTGAGTTCTTGCAAGCGGTGCACGAAGTGGCCGAAACGGTCATTCCTTACATCGAGGAAAACCCTAAGTACAAAACATCAAAAGTTCTGCAACGCATTGCTGAGCCCGAGCGCACCATCATGTTTCGAGTGCCTTGGGTAGATGATAAAGGTGAAGTTCAGGTGAATCGTGGCTATCGCGTAGAGTTCAACTCGGCCATTGGTCCATATAAAGGCGGACTTCGTTTTCATCCCACGGTAAATCTTTCTGTGCTCAAGTTTTTAGGCTTCGAGCAAATATTTAAAAACTCCCTTACAACGCTGCCCATGGGCGGAGGAAAAGGCGGTTCCGATTTTGATCCGAAAGGAAAAAGTGATCGCGAGGTGATGGCTTTCTGCCAAAGCTTTATGAACGAGCTCTCACGCCATATCGGTGCAGATACAGATGTGCCCGCCGGTGACATCGGCGTAGGCGGACGTGAAATAGGATTCATGTTCGGTCAGTACAAACGCCTTCGTAACGAATTTACCGGTGTGTTTACAGGCAAAGGCCGCACCTGGGGCGGTTCGCTCATACGTCCGGAAGCTACGGGATACGGGTGTGTGTATTTCGCTGCTGAAATGCTTGGCACCAAAGGCATGGACTTCAAAGGAAAAACGGTAGTTGTTTCCGGTTCAGGAAACGTGGCTCAATTTGCCATAGAAAAAGCTACGCAGCTCGGTGCGAAAGTGGTAACAGCTTCAGACAGCGACGGATACATTTATGATAAGGAAGGTATTGATGAAAGCAAGCTTGCATTCATCATGGAATTGAAAAATGTAAAGCGTGGTCGTATCAAGGAATACGCTGATAAATACAAATGCGAATACGTTGCAGGCAAAACGCCTTGGGGCGTGAAGTGTGATATCGCTCTTCCTTGTGCTACGCAAAACGAATTGCATGGCGAAGATGCAAAAGCACTTATCGCAAATGGAGTTGTAGCTGTTGCTGAAGGCGCAAACATGCCTTCTACACCAGAAGCAGTTGAGGCTTTCTTGCACGGCAAGGTGCTCTTCGCTCCAGGCAAAGCATCCAACGCAGGTGGTGTTGCTACTTCAGGTCTTGAAATGTCGCAAAACTCACTACGACTTTCTTGGACACGCGAAGAAGTGGACCAGCGCCTTCACAACATCATGAAGAGTATTCATGAGGCATGAGTGAAGTACGGCACGGAGGGTGATCACATCAATTATGTGCGAGGCGCCAACATAGCAGGTTTTGTGAAAGTAGCCGACGCTATGCTTGATCAAGGAGTGGTTTAATTCTTTCTTGAGAACAATTTCAAAGGGGGGCATTGCGTCCCCTTTTTTTATATACCCCATTTGAGGTATTCTTCCATAACACGGCACGAATACCATAGTTAAGGTATAAACAGCAAGTAATGATTTGCTTCTTTTTGCAGGAAAATCGCCGGTATGAAATTCTTGCAGTTCTTACTATTCAGTTGTTTGCTTGCATTTCGACTTTCTGCGCAGGAAAACAATGATTCCATTCCTGTAATTGAATTACAAAGTATTGAAATCGGCTCTTCAAGAAACTCACTCTTGCTAGGACGTTTGCCCGAAGTGCATGGTACAACGCTGATTGGTAGTAAGAAAAATGAAGTGATAGAATTAGCCAAGACCTCAGCCGATTTAGCAGCAGGCGCACACCGTCAGGTTTTTGCGCGCGTGCCGGGGCTAATGCTTTGGGAAAATGACGCCAGTGGGATTCAAATCGGAATAGCCGCTCGTGGTCTGAGTCCCAATCGCTCATGGGAATTCAATAACCGACAGAATGGTTACGACATCACACCCGACGTCTTCGGATATCCAGAAGCATACTACACCCCTCCACTCGAAGCATTGGAACGTATTGAAATTATTCGGGGTGCAGCTTCATTGCAGTTCGGCCCACAATTCGGTGGACTGGTAAACTATGTACTCAAGAATGGCAAAGGCGATAAACCATTTTTTTATGAAGGCCATCAATCCCTTGGCAGTTACCGACTCGTCGATACATACAATGCCATCGGAGGCTCGAAGGGAAAATGGAATTACTACGGTTTCGTACAACAACGAGGCGGTGACGGTTGGCGAGAAAACAGCGTATTCAACGTGCGCTCAGCATATGCCTCGGCAGAATGTCGGTTAACTGATAAGCTCACTGTGGGAATGAATATTACCCATTCCGATTTTTTGAGTCAACAAGCAGGCGGCTTAACACAAGAGCAATTCAATGCGAACTGGCGGCAAAGTACTCGGAGCCGCAATTGGCTGAGTATTCCATGGAACATTGCTGCTGTATATGCCAATATTAAAACCACCGACCACTCGACTCTCAGCATAAAGGTATTTGGAGCACTTGCCAATCGATCGAGCGTTGGATTTTTAAAGGCCATCCAAATTGCCGACACCATCAATTCAGAAACGAATGAGTACAATTTTCGAAAACTCGATATCGACCGATATCAGACGCTCGGTGGCGAAGCGCGTTGGCTAATTCACTATAAGCTCGGTATAAAAGAGGCCCACTTGGCAGTTGGTGTGCGATATTCTGATGCACACACACACCGCATGGCAGATGGGTTGGGTAGCACCGGAACTGAGTTTGATGCTGAACTTGCAGAAGGCAAATTCGGTAAGGATCTACATTTCGAAAATGTCAATGTTGCTTACTTCATGGAGAATATATTCCATGTTACCCGAAAATTCAAGATTACTCCTGGAGTAAGAATCGAGCAGCTGAAAAGCAGTAGCAGCGGATACATTTCTATTAATTCCGGAGAGTTTACACCTTTGGAACGCCGCAGATTTATACCGCTTGCAGGCATGGGCATGAGCTACGAGTTGACGAGCTCATCAGTATATGCCAATTTTTCTCAGGCTTACCGACCCGTTACATACAGCGACCTTACGCCGGCAGGAACAACCGATGTAATTGACCCGAGCTTGAAAGACGCCTCGGGTGTCAATGCCGATGCAGGATGGCGCGGCTGTATCGGGAATTTATTGAATATAGATGCCGGGCTTTTCTATCTGCAATACGATAATCGAATTGGTGTGGTGCAACGCAAGGGAGTGAACTTCAAAACAAACATTGGAACGAGCGTCAGCAAGGGTATTGAGGTTTTTGCACAATCGTTTCCAAAAAAATTCCTCTATGGCTTTTGGAGCGCGTTCGTTTCCGGAGCATGGATGGATGCGCGCTACACACGCTGGGACAATCCGCAGATTGCCGATGACCCTTCTCTATCTATTGCAAATAAACGTGTTGAATATGCGCCTAACAAAAGTTGTAAACTAGGTGTCGATTATAAACGCGAACGTGTTTCAATACGCGCACAATGGACCTACGTTGATGAAGTATTCACCGACGCCATTAATACCACCACAGCGACAGCCAATGCGCAGGCCGGACTATTATCGGCCCATTCACTCTTCGACATATCCATGAAATTAAATCTTTCTGATTTGTTTATTATGCAGTTGTCTGCAAACAACGTGTTAGACACATCGTATGCTACGCGAAGAGCCGGCGGATATCCGGGCCCGGGGCTATTGCCCGGTAATGGTCGAACTATCACGCTCACGTTAAATTTGAAGGTGCAAACCAAATAGTGTGTGAGGCAGGTTGGGTGAAACCAAAAATTAGATACTTTTCCACTATCTAAATTCGCCTACTATGAGATTGATTCTAGCGCTGGCTTGCTTGCTGCCGGCCACCGCAATAGCTCAATTCGTTCCATTTTGGACAGAGAATTTCGGATTTGGTTGCAATACCGGCGCATTAGCAACAGACTATTACAACTTTAACACCGGCTCTTGGACCATCACAGAGCTAGGCCCCAATGCTGAAACAGCGAATACATGGTTTATTTCGGCGACTGAAAATGGAAATGCAGCCGGGCAGTGCGGTACCGGCTGCGGAAGTGATGCAACCCTACATGTGGGAGCCTATAATTCGTTTATGGGAACCGATTTGGGAGCAGCCTATTTCGAAGGTCTTGATGGCTTTTGTGATATCGTGGGTTGCGGAGCCACTGACAAACGCATTGAATCGGGCCTTGTAGATTGCACCGTATTCATCAACAATACTATTTCCTTTCTGTATATCGAAGGCGGCAATGCTCAAGACAATGCGAGTCTCTGGTATTATGACGGTACCAATTGGTCTATGTTGAGCGACTTACCGAAGACACCTATATGTGCAAATGGGCAAGGACAATGGACTACCTTTTCCACTGAATTGCCTTCAAGTTCAAACAACAACCCTTTCGTGCGAATCGGTTTTCGTTGGCAGAATAATGATGACGGACAGGCTTTGGATCCCAGCTTCGCAGTAGATGATATTACGATTGCTGGAGATGTTGGTGAAGACGCAACTCCACCCACCCTTGTCTGCCCATCGGACACTATCGTTTATACAGAAGATTATTGCTACTATCTCGGCGACTTCGAATCACTTGTTCAGGTGACTGACAACATCGACTTCTTCCCTGCAATCGTTCAAACACCGATTGTTGCAACGTATGCTCCCCCGGGGCAAATGACCATTTCTATAACTGCAACCGACTTCTCGGGTAACTCAAGCTCGTGCACCTTGCAGCTCACGGTGGTAGATGACGATGCTCCAATTATGGAATGTCCACCCGCCATTGCTGCAGAGGCTCCGCCCGGAAGCACCTCAATCGACGTGTTAGTCGATCTTCCTGCGGTAGAGGACAATTGCAGCAATACGACTATAACCAATAACTTCAATTCACTTGAATCGGCGAGCGGCGCCTATCCATTTGGAACAACCAATGTAGTCTATACAGCAACCGATGAATCCGGTAACGAGTCACAATGCTCCGTAGAGGTTTCTGTTAATGTGTCGCTAGTGGGGTGTTGCCTTGGCGATTTGAATTGCGATGGCGCCATAAGCGTAGCCGATTTGCTTATCCTCGTTGGTCAGTTCGGATGCGTAGTTGATGGGTGTATTGCTGATTTGGATGGTGATTCCATTGTTGGTGTTACAGACCTTCAGTTATTCAATCAGCTATATGGTTCGTTTTGTCCGAACTAATTCAAAGAATTTGCACAAAAAAAAACGCCCCTAGAGGCGTTTTTTCGGTCTTGTAACATTAAAAATATCGATGCAAGCCATCAAGCTTCTTATCACCCTTTATGAGATCATAGCGCAATACAACTTCATGACTCGTATAGCCGTTAACCCCGCCAACCGATAAATCAATTGCATATCCTACTTGAAACATCTCCTTGACATTTCCACCAATCTGCACTCCGAAAGCATCGCCAGTGCGACCTAACAATCCAAGCCAGAACAAATTCTTGTAAATACATGTGGCGTTAATATCAAATTGTACTGGTGCACCATGAGTAAGTCGCATAATTGCAGCGGGACGCAAAGCAAAATCTTTATTGATAGCGATGTATCCACCTGCATTCATTAGAACTTGGTTTTTTGACTCTATTACACTGACAGCATTGTCTTTGGCCTTATATGTTCTATTGACCATTCTAGGCGACGAAATACCGACATAGTAATTTCCAAATTCCACTAATGTCCCGAAACCAATATTACCGGCCATTTTACTTTTCAGATTAGAAGTAAAAGCAGCATCCGTTGTTTCTATGACATTGAGATCACCAAAGCGCGCGTTATTGAATTGACCATTAAGCTTCACCCCATATCGAAGGTTTACCTTTTCCGATAATTTGAGACTGTGAGCAACATCCAGCGATAGGCTATTACTCGTTAATGGTCCTATGCGATCAGAAGCAATCGAGAATCCACCACACAGATTATAAAATGGCGTTGGTGAACTGACAGCGATATACTCGGAACTCGGTGCACCATCAAAGCCCGTCCACTGAGAACGATGCAATGCAACAGCAGATAGAACACCTCTGCTGCCTGCATAGGCGGGGTTGAACTCTTGCATCGAAAACATATAGTTCGAATAGAGTCCGGTTTGCTGAGCTGACATGGCCAACGATAGTAACGTCGGTATCAGCAGTAATATGATTTTTTTATACATAGTGATATATTTCTTTATTGATGTTATAGGTTACGTCTGAGGTATATGAAGCCCTTTTGCGTTGGTAAATCACTACCGAAATTGAATTCATAGAAATAAGTTCCTTCCGGCAACTCATCGCTCGATCCGAAATGTTTCGATGTTGTTTTTCCCGTCCAATCATTTCGATAAGGCGCTGCCTGATATACTACCTGACCATATCTATTGGAAATAGTGATACTACTATTCGGATATAAGTCAACTCCGGGTATCACAAATACATCGTTATCTCCATCACCGTTTGGAGAGAAGCCATTCGGTATATCCAGCGACTCATCACAAACTCCATCGCCATCAGCATCGTTAATACAATTTCCGTTGCAATCGACATATGAATACTCGGGATACGTGCATGATCCGTCATCATCCGTGGCGTTCTCATTGAAGTTACAAGCCACCTCATCAGTGCACCCTTCTACCTCAATTTCATCACAAACACCATCACTATCAACGTCATTCAAGCAGTTTCCTGCGCAATCGAGATAATTCTCAGCAGGATACTCACATGTTGAACTATCCGTAGCGAGTGGTTCATAGTTACATGCCAGAGGGTCAGTGCAACCAACTACTTCCAGCGCATCGCACACACCATCGCTATCCGTATCAATCACAGTTCCTGCACACGTGCAATCAGATTGGATGATATCACCGGTTGTACAAACGTCTCCATCATCGCATGCAGTACCGGGTTCAGGACCTGAATTGCATAGGTCATTGGCATCACACGTTCCATCGCTATCAGCATCAGCAAACGTTCCTGCACACGTACAATCAGATTGGATAATATCACCGGTTGTACAAACGTCTCCATCATCACATGCGGTTCCGGGTTCAGGACCTGAATTGCATAAGTCGTTGGCATCGCATGTTCCGTCGCTATCAGCATCGGCAAAGGTGCCTGCGCATGTACAATCTGTCTGGATTACATCACCTGTTGTACATACGTCACCAT
>JAURKF010000209.1 GCA_030831885.1 Flavobacteriales bacterium | reverse complement strand
TCGAAGTGAATCGTGTAAATCGTTTGCGGCTCGCCGGGTTTGAAGGCTATGGCTTCGCAGCGGTTGGGAAGAATTTCTGTGAAATTGTCTCCGCCGTCTTCACTGCGAAACAGCCCTTGAGAGGTAGCTGCAAACACTACGTTGTTGTTATCCGGCGCGAACGTAATCTCCCAAGCCGAGATGTTTTGCGAAACGAAGGAAGGCTGACCAATGACCTGCCACGTGAGACCTCCATCCACCGAACGGTACAAATCATTTTCCGCACTCAGTATCACTACCTGGTCATCACTCGGCTTCACACGCACAGCAGTTACGCTGCCCATGATGAGTCCGGGTGTAACGTATTCCCAATGCTGGCCACCATCCACTGTTTTATAAAGTCCACCGCTTTCGGTTCCGCAAAACAACAGCTGTGGATTCTGGCTGCTGCGATCGTGGCAATACACATTGCTGTGGCGGAAGCCCGGCTCCATGGGCGAGCCTTCACCATTCACATGATGCACAGGACCTTCGTAGTGCCAGATATCAAGTTGCGATCCACCACGTGCGCCCGACTGTTGTAGCGAGCGTATTTGCGCTTCCTTCTCGCTGCGCTCTTCGGCCGTCGGCATCACGATGCGACCATCAGGTTGCACATACGGGCGCACGCGCGCCACCCAATGCTTGAAGAAATGTGTGTCAGCATTTTTTTCGAAAACATGATCGAGATAGTACTGCTGATAGGCGGCTACCACTTCGTAATAGTTAGGATCTTCGCTGTGCAACAGCTGCACCCACTGTGGCTTGCCCTCGGCCGAGGTCGGGTAAAATTCTGTGTAGTGTGATTGCGCGCGAAGGAGTGATGCGCTCAGAAGGAAGACGATTAAAAAACGCATGGGAAGGATTTTGGGGGGAAGATAAGTAATAAGGGTGAGGCGTGAGGGGTGAAGAATGGAAGAGGCTATTCCCTCTGCATTAGCCTGTGCAAGGGCAAAAAAAAATGCCGCTTGGTTAAGGGAGCGGCACTTTTGTAATTAAGAGTAATACAAGGCAGGGCAGAGTCTTTACGTCTCTACCCGATTAGTTATTGGTCTTTTTATTGGGATCCGACTCGTCGGTTGAACCTTCGTCAATACCTAGGTCGAATGTTATGGGCATGATGTAATTGGAGTCAACGGGCACACCATTTTTAGCAGCAGGTACCCACGTAGGAAGAGACGAAACAAATCGCAAGGCTTCCTCATCCAATGTTGCATGCACACCATCGGTAATGCGTGGCTGGCTTACTTCGCCCGTTGCGTCAATAGTGAAGGTCACATACACAGTTCCTTGAATTTTGTCATTCTTGGCTGCAGCAGGATAGTCAAGCGAGTCGGAAACCAACTTCTGCAACGCTGCCATTCCTCCCGGAAACTTAGCCGGCTGAGAGCTGCGATTGGTCTTCACGAAGTGCTCATCAGCATAAAAACGATCAGGCTTAGGCTTTCCTTCAAAATTCCAGCGCTTCCAAGCTCCTACTTTATAGCCGTTCTTGTAACGACCTTCCGATTCCTTATTACCGTTTGCATAGAAATAGATGAAGTCACCATTGCCAACCACTAATTCCTTATCAGCATAAACACCGGTCATGAATGATTCACCTGTAAGATACTTGACTACAACTTTAAAGCTACTATCGTTTACGGTAGTTACCTCCCGCTCGAAACGCGCCAGGTTGACATCGGAGGTCCTGCGGTGCTGGGCATCCAATGAGTCGCGTCGTATCTGAGCATTACCATTCAGAGCACACAGACACATAGAAATACAACAGACAATTCGTAGAATTTGCGTCATACAATTTAGTCGCTAGAATTAGGCCGCGCTAAAATAAGCAAAATAAAGACGTGCACAACGTCGAAGGTGGCCTTCCTTTTTAGAACATTTGCGGAAAATTAGAATTCCACCATGGACTACGTATTTGAAAAGATTTGGAATGAGACAGTTACACGCATTTCGGCGTCCTACGGAGAGAAATTGGATTATGCTGCTATTCTCTTCCTTATTGGAGTTCAAGAGTTAGGGCAAGATTATCAGAAATTTAAGAAGGATCAAAAAGTAGAGCTCATGCACATCGGCATCTGTTCGCTGCTTGTGCCATACGGCTATTACACATTCATAGGACGTGATGAAGAGGGATGGCCGCACTTCGAGCGCAACAGTGCTCTGCCGCATCTTTCGCCGCAAGAGCAAGAATTATTGGTGAGAAAGGCTATCGTGAGGTACTTCTCCTAGCAGCATCACTTCGTTTTTATTTTCTGGCCAATCTGCAAACGGTCAGAACTCAATCCGTTCAATTTCTTCAGCATACTTACGGTTGTGCCATGCTTCGCTGCAATGGCCGATAGAGTGTCTCCTTGTTTTACAACGTGGACTCCTTTCTGATTTTTTTGTGACTTAGTCGACTGCTTTTTCATGTCCTTCTGAATCGGGCGCGCAGGTTCCCTCATCGACTTGCGATCTTCATATAGGCAAACCGGCATGCACCAGCGCTCATTGCCCGGGTGCTGTTCCACATAGTTGAGCGTATTCATGAAAGACTTATAAAGAAGCAATCCTTTCAAGTCATAACCTTTTTGTGTAAGGTGAATATGGTCATCCTTAGCGAATCCCTTTTCATTCCAATCGCGAATGCGCTTATATCCTCCCGACAAGTCGTAAAAATTCCAGTACAAACAGTTGTTCGCTGCTGCCAGTGAATCCATCATAAAATTGTAGCGAATACCCGCATCGATATACTTCTTCTTGTAGTACAAGTCTTGCATCGAAGTGAGTATTATGGTGACATTCGGATTTATCGCCTTGTACTTTTTTACTGCCTTGCGCACCATGTCCGGCAAATCAGCAGGCACCTCGTTGGTATAAAGAATATTGTTAGTTCCGTAATCAATAATCACAATGTCGGGGCGTATCACTTCCGCTTGTTCCTCCATTTTATCAAGATACAACACGGCCTGAAAAGGTGACGCCCCGACGCCGAATGGCTGATAAATCAGCCCCTTTTCCGATGCGTGCTCTATACTCATGCCGTAGAAAGTCAACGTGCGGCGGCGCGATTGCGTTAGCGTGTCATTCATCCAGCGCACACCAACGGAAGCAATCGAACCGCGATGCAACAGTGTGACATAATTGGTATCAACCGATGCGATGCGATCGGAAGTAAAGCGGTATTTTACACTATCAATCGAAATCTCTATTCCGGGCGTTGAATCATTGCGTTCAAGAAAAACATGTATTTCATAGGCCTCATCCTTTAATGGCGTCTTGAAATTCATTCGCACCGAGGCGGTCGTATCCACTGTCTGAACTGTCATACCTCGAATTCCCAATTTCAGCTTCGGAGGGATTTGGTAGCATTTAGCAAAACTCCATTTACCGGTGTGTGAACTTTTATAATTGATACCATCATAGGTATCGGCTGCCGAAAATGGGAAAACGTAACCCGGTCCGGCATTACCAAAGCGCTCCTTCAATAAAGTAGATGCGCGTGTGGTGACGATTTCAGATTGTATATGTGACGCGCCGAAGTGACAAATAACTACCCGGCCATTTTCAGCCTTGCGCATATTATCTCTGAACTTAATTGCTTCCTCCGCCGAGTGATATTGAAAAAAACAATACTGCGTATCGAGCTCCAATAGCTGTGTCAGTTCACCCAACGATTGACCAACCCCATGGTAAGACATCAAAAACACACCTATGAAAATAACTGTCCTCATTTTTCTTTTTTAGTTGAATCTGCCGCGGGTGTCTTGGTCAAAACAGAATCAGGAATTACCGCATCCACACGTGAGCTATCCTTCCCACTAAGATTATCCTTTCCTCTCATAATAGCCGGAGGATGAGACTTCGCAAGGTTGCGCATCATGTTGATAGTACCATGACTCATAGCACCATAAAGCCCCATTCCAAAAATCAAATCATTTATCTGCCGATCAGCAATCAATCTCATCAGATCATGCCCGGAATAACGGAAGTCAACAACCCAAATTTCTTCGTAATGGCTGATGAGATAAACTGCAAAAGCATTCCCCATGGAGTTCTTCACCACAGCGGCCCTGCGACCATTCTTTACACCGGTCGTAACCTTGATTAGTGGTGCATCACCGCTGAGAAATGCCATGTAATTATTGGCGCTTCCAAAAACCTTGGTGGGCTGCGCGTGATCATACCCAACAGGGCTGTAGCGAACAGCTTTTGTTTCCACATTAGGTATAAATAATTCGAGCGTATCGGGATGCTGAGCAACAACCGGATCCTTCGTCAAATTGTACAACGACCCCAGAAATGGCTTCTTTCGCTCGTATCGCATTGCTCCGAGAGGTACGGCCTGTATTCCTGCCGCTTCGCAAAATGCAGTGTAAGCATAATAGGCTCCGCGTGCATTCCAGTGATGGTCTGTTCCGTAAAACATCTGTTCACCAAAATGCGCATCCATCGCAGCAAAAACATCACAAAAACGAGCAGGAGGATTCAGCCATGTTCGAATGGCGTCCAACGTATTCTTGTTGGCTGTATTGAATCGGGCATACTTCTCGGCAGTAATAAAAGCTGACGATAAAGGTGCTATGCACGAATACACTGTGCAGGCACCGGACAGCTTAGCAGCATACTCATTCAACATTGCAGCAAATGGTTTTCCCATCGCAGCCGAGCCACCATATTGAGGGTACACCCTGCCATCGATAATGAGCATACTGCCCGAGTAAGCCGCTCTGAAATCGTCATCGTACACACGCTCCGTAGTATCCGCTTCTTGCGACCCGGAATTAGTTTCCTCCGGAGCGGCGACCACAACTATTCGCTCCTCTGCCGGTAAATGAAAACCCATGCAGTAACGAATCTGCTGAGCAAGATCGACCATCTTGGACCGAAGCGGAAAATGATCATTGATGTAACCCGCTATACTATCGAAATAGGAACCGGCATAATATGAATCGATAGAAAAAGATGGCCATGAAGCAAGCGTCCTCTTTTCCGATTCGGAAATGGATTCCTTCTCACGCATAATCAGCACCACTGAGGTTAACAGCAACAAAAACAAC
>JAURKF010000208.1 GCA_030831885.1 Flavobacteriales bacterium | reverse complement strand
TTCTTTTTGAATAAGCGAAAGCTCGCGTCCTGTTTGCCCTTTAACGGAAGTATTCTCCTGCGCCCTGCGTATGAGGTATGGCATCACTTCGCGAATGGGGCCGTAGGGTAAATATTTCGCCACATTGAAACCGGCATTCGCCAGGTTGTAACTGATATGATCGCTCATTCCAAACAACTGCGCGAAGAAGACTCGCTTGTCGTCACGGGCAATCCCTCGTGTATCCATCGCAGAGGCAAGTGCAAGACTGCTTTGTTCGTTGTGAGTGCCTGCGCACACAGCAATGCGCTCGATATGATCGAGGCAGAAAATCGTTGCCGCATCGAAATCTCGATCGCTAGACAGCTTATCAGGCTGAATAGGGTCGGCGTATCCCTGGTCTTCTGCTCGGCTTCGTTCCTTTTCCATGTATGCGCCGCGAACGAGTTTTACCCCGAGATAGTAATTGAGTTTTGCGGCCTTCTCGTAGGATGCTTTCAGAAACGCAAGGCGGTCGTGGCGATAGAGTTGAATGGTGTTGTAAACGATAGCGAGCTGTGTATTGTACTTCGCCATCATGTCATCTGCAAGCCGATCGATGGCATCTTGTATCCAGCTGTCTTCTGCGTCGATGAAAACAGGAACCCCCAATTTTGCAGCATGAGCGCAAATGGCATCGACACGGATCTGAACACGTTCCCATTCCAATTGCTCCGTATCGGAAAGCGTTGCATGTGCATTTACTTTTTCCAGCAACTCAAACCGCGCAATACCGGTCACTTTGAATACACTGAATGGAATGGATTTTTTAGCAGCCGCTTCTTGAATCGTCAGCATGATTTCAGCTTTCGTATTCTCCAGGTCGGCTTCATTGTCTTTCCCTTCCACCGAATAATCGAGAATGGTACCGATGCCGAAACGAGAGAGAGAATCCATCGCACGCGCGCACTGTGCAATCGTTTCACCGCCACAAAACTGCTTGAAAATATTTCCCCGAATGGCCCAGCCTATGGGTATGCGCAGCGCAAGTGCTGTGTTGGTCATGATTTTACCAACCGTCACCAATGAAGGGTTGCCAATCAACCGAAACAACCAATAGGCGCGTTTCAGTTCGGCGTCGCTTTTTCCACCAAAAGCTATTTCGGTATTGTCGAATGACGGTTGCGGTCGAGATTCCATGCGACTGCGAATTTCAGCACACTTTGTTGTTTCACAAAACAAAAATGATTGTGGACTACATTCGTGGCCGAAAAATTTAGGCCATGGAAAAAGCAACCCAATACATCCAGGAAAACAAACAGCGTTTCCTCGACGAACTCTTCGAACTTCTGCGCATCCCGAGCGTTAGTGCCGACCCCAAGTATTCGGCCGACGTGGCTCGTTGCGCCGACAAAGTAGCCGACCATTTGCGCAATGCCGGTGCCGACAATGTGGAGGTTTGTTCAACCAACGGACATCCGATTGTTTACGGAGAGAAATTAATAGACGCCTCGCTTCCCACTGTGTTGGTATACGGTCACTACGATGTGCAACCTGCCGATCCATTCGAACTGTGGCATACACCGCCATTCGAGCCGGTTATTCGCAAAACGGAAATTCACCCGGAGGGCGCCATTTTCGCGCGAGGATCTTGCGACGACAAGGGCCAGATGTTTTCGCATGTGAAGGCATTCGAAGCTATGATGAAGACCGATTCGTTGCCTTGCAATATCAAGTTTATGATTGAAGGTGAAGAGGAATGCGGAAGCAATAATTTGGGCCCATTCGTAAAAGCCAATAAAGAGCGACTGAAAAGCGATGTCATCTTAATCAGCGACACTTCCATTATCGCCAACGATACTCCATCCATTGACTGCGGTTTGCGCGGATTAAGTTATCTGGAGGTGGAAGTAACAGCGGCCAACCGCGATTTACATAGCGGTGTGTATGGCGGTGCAGTGTGCAATCCAATCAACATCCTGGCGAAGATGGTTGCCAGTATGCACGATGAAAACAACCACATCACCATTCCCGGATTTTATGATAAGGTGCAGGAACTGAGCGCTGCAGAGCGCGATGAACTCAACAAGGCACCCTTCGATATAGAAGCGTATAAGCGCGACCTGGATATTGATGAGGTATGGGGAGAAAAGGGATATACCACCAACGAGCGCACAGGCATACGACCCACGCTCGACTGCAATGGAATCTGGGGAGGTTATATCGGTGAAGGTGCTAAAACAGTTCTTCCATCGAAAGCGTTTGCTAAAATCTCCATGCGCTTGGTGCCCAGCCAGGTGAGCGATGAAATAACACAGCTATTCAAAAAACATTTTGAAAGCATTGCGCCCAAGGGAGTGCGCGTGGAAGTGCGTCCGCACCATGGCGGTGAGCCGGTGGTTACGCCCACTGATTCGAAAGCCTATAAAGCGGCCAGTGATGCCATGTTGAAGACCTATGGTAAGAAGCCTATTCCGACGCGTGGCGGTGGTTCGATTCCAATCGTTGCATTATTTGAAAAAGAACTGGGTGTGAAAACAGTGCTTATGGGTTTTGGACTCGATAGCGATGCGCTGCATTCGCCTAATGAGCATTACGGTGTGTTCAACTATTTCAAGGGAATTGAAACTATTCCGTATTTCCATCACTATTTCGCTCAGCCATGAGGTTTTTACGTAGTTCGTTTTGGTCTTTGATTTTTACGTGCATAGTGGTTTTGACGCTGCAGTCTTGCAGAGTTTACCGCGACGTGGAGTTCAAGGGGGTAACGGATACGCGATTTACTAACTTCGATACGCAGGGTATTACATGTGAATTCGACATAGAGCTATTTAACCCCAATCTATACAACATTTCCCTGATGGATTCGGATGTAGATCTGTATATGGAAGGCACTCGACTGGGCGAGGTAAAATTGCCGGCCTCGGCTATTTTGACTCATGAAAGCACAACATCACTGAAGCTTTCTTGCACTGCGGAACCCACCAGTATTCCAAAATTGCTTGGCGGTGCTATTGGCCTGGTGTTCAAGAAAGACATTGTCATTCAAGGTAAGGGCACCATTACGGCCAAGGCGTTTTTGATTTCCAAGACAATTCCGGTTTCATTCGAGCAACGAATCCGAAAAGAAGATCTTGGCTTTTAACTTTAAGCCGCTGAAAATCAACGCGCCTAACGAGAAAAGAAAAATTCCTCTCGAATCGTTTGTTCCATTGAAACCCTGCGCTATATTTGCGGCCCCTTAACGGGAAAAAATCAGTATAAATCGTTTTAAATTTTTGAGTCATGAGTAAGCGTACCTACCAACCATCGAACACCAAGCGTCGCAATAAGCATGGTTTCCGTAAGCGTATGTCGACCGCCAAAGGTCGCGCTGTATTGGCAGCACGTCGTAAGAGAGGTCGCAAATCATTGACGGTTTCCAGTGAGCGTCGTCACAAAGGAACTGTTCGTTTGTAATAGTTTCTTCAAATCAATATGGAAGGCTGCCCTAGGGTGGCCTTTTCTTTTACCTAGCCGAATAGCAGTACATTCGAAACATGAAGATTGTGGTTAATACGCGTTTGATGCTTCGAGGAAAACTCGATGGTATTGGATGGTTTACCCATGAAATCATGTCGCGTATGGTGCGCATGCATCCTGAGCATGAGTTTCATTTCATCTTTGATCGCCCATACGCTGCTGAATTTGTATTTGCATCCAATGTACAGGCGCATGTGCTACCACCCCAGGCGCGGCATCCACTGCTGTTTCGAATATGGTACAATTGGATGATACCTCGAAAGCTGAAACAGATAGGTGCCGATGTATTTGTATCGCCTGATATGATGTTGTCGCTGCGCACTGAATGCAAGCAGATTGTTGTACTGCACGATTTGAACTTTGAGCATTACCCAAACGATTTGCCTTCACATATAACTCGCTATTTGCGCAGCAATACTCCTTTATTTGCCCGAAAGGCACATGTGGTTATAACAGTAAGTGAATTTAGCAAGACGGATATTGTGAAGCAGTATGCTTTAGATCCGAAAAAAATAGACGTAGTTTATAATGCAGCGCAGTCGGTGTATCACGTATTGAGCGATGATGAGCGATTGAATGTAAGAAATCGATATACACAAGGGGAACCCTATTTTGTATTCATAAGCTCGATTCACCCGCGAAAGAACTTGCAACGGTTGTTGCAGGCATATGATCAATTTCGGGAACAGACGGGAAGTAATGTTA
>JAURKF010000207.1 GCA_030831885.1 Flavobacteriales bacterium | reverse complement strand
TACGACACACTCACTACCTACGAAACGGTGTATGATACACTCTACACCTACGAGACGATTTACGACACGGTAACAACGTATGTAACGGTAACAGACACGTTGCTCATCGACATCACCTTCACGGGCTTCGAAGGTCAGCCAAGCTGGTTGAACACGGTAACGGTATTCCCCAACCCTGCCAGCGACCACATCACCATCGACTACGGCAACTTCGCTCTCATGGCGGGTTACAATACGGTCATTACCGATGCGGCGGGTGCTACGGTGTATTCAAGCGCAGTGAACAGTCAGCAAGCATACATCGACATCAACGCCTGGGGCGCTGCGGGTGTCTACTACCTGACGATTTACGATGCGAGTGGGGCCCCGGTGGCGGTGCGGCATATCGTGCTCGAGTAGTGATATAGCGATATAGTGTAATAGTGAAATAGTGAAATGGTAGGGACGCACCGACGTGCGTCCCTTTTTATTTAACACGCACCGACGTGCGTCCCTTTTTATTTAACACGCACCGATGTGCGTCCCTTTGTTTTTAAGGGATTGACCGCCATCCATTTCGTGCCGAAGACAAACGAAAGAACTCGAATATCGGCGCACATGTATGCATGGCAGCTACCAAAAAAATAAACCGGGTCGTCGAGAACCCGGTTTATTTGTTTAGGAAATCATGATAGTTGAATTCCAAAAGGGTGTTGCAGCACTCTTCAGGGATTCAGTTTTTCGCGGGAGACAAGCTCCAATCAAAAGACGCAGTTAAATTCAAAAGGTTGCCTCTGCATTTTATTCACATCGCTGTCAACCCAAATCTATCTACCTATCGTTTCCGGCAACCTAGAAAGCAAATTGGAAAGTAACTACACCACCATCAAATTACACCCCCTAACGTCGGCATAATCGAATCGCCCGGTCACTTCGAAGGTGCCATCCGCATGCACACTGCCCAAATCCTGCGTGGCAATGAATGCACACGAATCGATGTTGGCCAGATCCATAATATTTAGCCCACCTTTGCCCACCTTATAATTGCTCAGTGGATCCTGCACATCCCGCACAGAAACGCTCATCCAGGGCGGACAACGAAAAACACCATCGCCTTTCGAATAGGCCTGCGACAATAATTCAGTCATGCCGTATTCACTGTGAATACTGCTCACTCCAAAGGCCTGCTTCAATATGCGGTGCACTTCTTCGCGTATCAATTCCTTTCTCCGCCCCTTCATACCGCCTGTTTCCATAATAATGGTGTTGGGCAAGGGTGTGGGCATAGATTCGGCGAAGTCGAGCAACGCGAAGGTCACACCCAATAGCAAATTCCGCCTCCCCTCGCGCTCATTGGCAATGAGAAGTTCGCGCAGCTCTTCATGATTGTGTAGAAAAAATCCGCTGCCGGGCTGGGCCTGTGCAATGAGCTCTTCCGTCATGAGAATAAGCGACGACCCCTCGCGCTCGAGGTATGAGGGAAGCAATGCGCAAAGCACATAGTCGGCCGGTGAACCGTATTGCATTTCGAACGCATGCTGAAATGACCGGCGATACGTATCCAGCGAACGCACCTCATGACGACTGGTGTTGGCGCCCGATGTGCCACTGCTCGAGAAAACAATTTCCGGATTGAAGTCACCGGCGGTCACGCGATGTGTTTTGAAAAACGAAATGGGCAAATAGGGAATTTCAGAGACACGCTGTATTTCCGATGCATTGACTTTTATCGCCTCCAGGTAGTGCCGGTAGATTTCGCAATGCTCTGCCTGGTATCGAAAAACAGCCAGTGCCGAAGAGTTGCGCTCGGCATCGGTTGCTATCGAAAAAGGATCAGGCAGTTTTTTCATTCGGGAACAAAGAAAATCGATAGTTTTGAGCATCATGAAGCGCGCCCTCATTTTATTCGGAATATCCTTCTTTTTTATCGGTTGTCTGGAACGCGAAACCTTCCCCGACGAACCGCGGCTTACAGCGGGAAGGTTGGATGTGGCCGGCAGCAGCGCTGCGATGGTACTTGGCTTCACTGATGGCGATGGCAATTTCGGATTGGATCAGGGCGATACCACAGGCCTGTTCGAGCCCTGCATCAGACGCTGGAATTTATATGCCGAATACTATGAAAAGCAGAATGGCCAGTGGGTGTGGGTTCCCATCGATCCGTGCGACGGACCGGCGCCCGACCCGGACGTTGCCTTTTATTACGTCGTGCCCTGGGCCAAACCCACAGGTCAGGACCAAACTCAAGAAGGCGAAATCCGCATCGACATGCCCGTGTGGAATCTCCCCAATGATTTCGACACCGTCCTATTTAAAGTCAAAATGGTCGACCGCGATATGAACGAGAGCAACGTGCTTGAAGTGGGACCTTATGTGAAGTGACCAATGACTAGTGACTAATGAGTAGTGAGTAGTTCTGAAGGTCTGGCTGTTATTTGTCATAATAGCAGTCCTTTTATCCAGGCAACCCTTTGGTTTTCATAACGTCTTGTTATTAGAGGGGTAAAGACTCTTCAATAACTAAATCTATTTTACGATGAATTCCTCAAGCATTTTTCAGTCATTGGTGAATGAGTATGCGGGGTATACGTTCCTTACGGGTTTTTTGCTCGTAATAGGTTCGTTGGGTGCGGCGCGTTTGTTCGCCAAAGCAAATCAGCCTTGGTTGGCTGCCTTTATTCCTGGATGGAATGTAGCTGTTGTCCTAAAGATGGTGGGTAGGCCGGTGAGTCATCTTGCCTTCTTCTTAGTACCGTTCTACAACGTGTACTTCTTCTTCCGCTTGTGCGTAGAACTTGCGCAATCTTTTGGCAAGTACTCCATAATTGACTATGTGCTCGTTTCCGTGTTCAACGTGTTTTACGTCTTGAATCTTGCACTGGCCTACAATGAAGAATACCAGGGCCCTGTTTACGGCGAAGGACGAACTGCCAAGGGCGAAGTACAAACTGCAGATTACGGATTACTGGGGTAATCTTTAATGAATACAATTAAAAAAAGGCCGGATGATCCGGCCTTTTTTGTAATGTTCTATGAAGAGTAAAGAGGTATCAGGTTTTGGCGATTGCGCTTGACGCGAGATGTCATCGCACATCGCCCTTCTTAATAACGGTAAGTATCCGACTTATAAGGCCCTTCCACTTTCACACCGATATAATCGGCCTGGCTTTGGGTCAATTCTTCCAACTCCACTCCAACCTTGGCAAGGTGCAAACGTGCAACTTTTTCGTCGAGTTTCTTGGGAAGAACGTACACTTTGTTCTCGTAGTTCTTGTGGTTTGCCCAAAGCTCAAGTTGAGCGATAGTTTGGTTGGTGAACGACGCACTCATCACGAATGATGGGTGACCTGTTGCACAACCGAGGTTAACCAAGCGACCTTCTGCCAAGACGATAATATCCTTCTCGCCGATCGAATATTTGTCAACTTGCGGCTTGATGGTGTCTTTGGTGTTGCCGTAATTAGCATTCAACCAGGCCATATCGATTTCATTGTCAAAGTGACCAATGTTGCAAACCACCGCATTGTGCTTCATGTTTTTGAAGTGACGGTCCACGATGATGTTGTGGTTACCGGTAGCAGTCACAACGATGTCGGCTTCAGGAATTGCGTTGTCCATTTTCTTCACTTCATATCCTTCCATTGCGGCTTGCAACGCGCAGATTGGGTCAATTTCAGAAACAATCACACGCACACCGGCATTGCGCAAAGAATCGGCAGAGCCCTTACCTACATCTCCGAAACCGGCAACTACAGCCACCTTACCGGCCATCATGAGGTCGGTAGCACGACGGATGGCATCCACGAGCGATTCGCGGCAACCATATTTGTTGTCGAATTTGCTCTTGGTTACAGAGTCGTTGATGTTGATGGCCGGCAGCAATAAAGTACCATTTTTCTCACGCTCATAAAGGCGCAGAACTCCGGTAGTCGTCTCTTCTGAGATTCCGCGGATGCCCGCAACCAACTCAGGATATTTATCGAATACCATGTTGGTGAGATCACCACCATCGTCGAGAATCATATTGAGAGCCTGGCCATCGCTAAACGCATGAAGCGTTTGCTCGATGCACCAATCGAATTCTTCATTATTCATCCCTTTCCAGGCATAAACCGGAATGCCGGCAGCAGCGATTGCAGCCGCGGCGTGGTCTTGTGTCGAAAAGATGTTGCATGAGCTCCAGCTCACTTCAGCACCCAGTTCAACCAAT
>JAURKF010000206.1 GCA_030831885.1 Flavobacteriales bacterium | reverse complement strand
TTTCGTTTGATGAAACAACGTTCCGAACTATCATTGTAAGGTATTTACGAGCAAATGCGATTTAACACGTTAATCCGAATAAATTTAATGGAATGAAAAAAGGAATTTTATTAATAACTACAGCAATTACTTTGCTTTTTTGTGTACTAGGTACACTTACTTCTTGTGATTCAAAACCCGCGTCTTCACCAATTCAAGAAATGGCGCCTTCGAAAACTATCGAATTGGGTAATTCAATAGTGTATATAAGTCGTAATACGGATGATTGTTATTTTGATGAGGATCTTGCTGTAGATTTAGCAGGAAGGTCAATTTTAATCCCCATTGTAATTTATAGTGATGGTAAATTCATTAATCCTCCAATGTGTAATCAAATGTCAGACGAAAATGAGGAAGTACAGGCGTGTGAGGAAATGAGAAGGCTATTCAAGTATTCTATTCGTAAGGATGAGCCTGTTTTTGGAGTGAGTGGAGGTAAGAAGGACGGTGAGCTTGCGGTTAATCGTCTTGTGGATTACGGAATGTCAGATTGGACGCGGCCATGTCCGATAATTCCCAAGGTTCCAATGGGTTTTATATACACCGATAATGAGAAAATGGGAACTAATTCATTTTATGATTTAGGTTCCAACGATCGTCCTAAGTTGGAGTTGCGATTTGATTGTGGCGGTCAATGTGAGGACAAATTGATAGACAAGGTTGACATAGATGGAGATGGATACTTGGAATATATTTATGAGTGCTCTGATTATGAGGGGATCTTTTTTCAGATCTTTTCTAAGCTAAATAATCAGTGGAAATTGGTTTATTCAGGTGGATATGACGGAGTGTAGTTAATAGTTTACTTTACCAATCCTCAAATAGAACATTTTGAGGTGGTTATTTTGGAGTTCGAGTTTCAATCTTGCTTTGCAATGATGGGGAGGGACTTCACCAAGTATGATTAAACAGATGTCTTGTTGCGGTTACATGCGCCACTTACCTCACCCCCACCACTTCCGGATAAGGAATCAGCGCCTCGCAAATACCTGCCACGTGGTCTTTCATGATGATGGCCAAGCCGAGGATAAGGGCTGCTGAAATGAGTGCTGTTGCAAGGTTGTTGCGCTTGATCTCTTCCCATTCGTTCACATGCGTGAGCTGGAAGAAGGTGAATACGCCGCCGGCGATGACCAGCAGGGTGAACAACACACCGATGAACACGAACAGCGATACATAGCCCAAGCTATAGAGGATGTTCATGTAGCTGAAATCGTTCTGATTCACAAAACGAATGGCGTTGAGTCCCGGGCCCACAACCGACGATATCATGATGGCGGTGGAAAGCAACACGCCTACTTGCAATGTCGCAAATGAAGTGTTGGCCTCGGTGATGCCCATGTTGCGCGAGAGGTAGCGATTCAGAATATAATAAACGGCGTAAAGCGACGAAATGCCTATGGCAAAGGCTATGGCTGCTTGTACAAAAATGAATAGTTCCATGTTATGAGGTTTTTAATGTGATAATCCAATTGTCCATATCGGTGTGGTCGGGACTGATCATCCCAACCCGAAATCCTTTTGCGGTAAGCTCCGTGGCAAAGTGGCGCTGTCCGCCAATGGTCTTGTAGTTGTTGCCCGATGTCGGTGTGCCGATGCCTATAATCGAATGCCCATACACTTCGCTCACCCACACCGAACAGGGTATGCCCAGCTTGCTGAGAATGGTGTAGCACAATACGGAGCGTGTGTCGCAGTCGCCTTTTAGATTATGAATGAATTCGTAGGGGCCTTGTATTCCGGCCGCCATATTTGCCAGGCACGGCTTGCCCTCGGCATGGTACTCGGTCATGAAGTCGTTGCCTGCATTCGATGCTTCTTCACAAGTGCCATCATGCACCAAATAGTAGGGGATTTCTTGTATGAAGGTCACCACGGCTTCTGCTGTTTCCGTTGGATTGAGCGATAGACTATCTCGCTGATCGGCGAAGTAGTGTGCAAGGCTATCGAGCTTTGCCGCATCGTTGGTCACGAGTGCCTTGTAGATACTGGTCCAATAGGTTTGCACATCGCCACGCGGGTCAACACCTGCCAACGACTGATGCATGCGGTTCGACTGCGTGAACTGACCAAGGGTCGTGCTGTAGGTTTCTTCATAACTGCGGTTCATGAAGTCGTCCCATGTGGCGGTGTGTCGGTACAAGCTGTCGGCTTGCTTCTTTCCATTGCGGTCGGTAACTTCAATAGGTACGGGTGGTTCGCTACGTACGCGGCCTTCTGTTTTGGGTGGGTTCAGAAATCGGCGCCAATCGAAGTGTGTGTTTACTGACCAGTATCCAATCAGCGTAAGTAAGGTAATTATCCCGAAAAGTACCTTCCAAACAGCGCGCGTGTTGACACGCGAAGTGAGGAAGATGAGTGTGATAAATAACAGTGCATAAAATGTGATGCGCGGTGCATGTAAAAAAGCGTGAGCGCATGTGCCGAAAGCTACCAGCACGAGCACAATGCTCAGGCATCCCATTTTCTCATTGCCGGTGACCGTGCTCGGTGCATTTTTCGGGAGTTGGATGGCATTCAGTATGATACCCAATAATGCGATAATACCTACAACCGGCATCCATTTCATCAGCAGAAGTGCGAGTAAAACACCTCCTATATTGCCTGCGCAACCTGATGCTTTTTTGCCGGTTCCCGTTTGAAGGGTGGGAGGCGGCGGTGGCGTAAAGCTTGGCTGCGCTGCTGTTGTTCCGCTATCGTTGAATGTGAATGGTGAGGCAGTAGTTGTTGCAGTAGTGTCCGGCGTAAGTACAGTCGGTGCCGCCAACACCGGTGCTGTAGCTTTGAGCGGTTCGGGAATCGAAAAGCGAATGGTGCCGCTTATTTCGAAGGCATCCTGCGCAATGGGTTTACCACTGCTTTCCTTGATGACAATCTCGGGTTGATCTTGGTCGGGTGTGTTCACCCACATCACGGCATCGTAAATCGTGCCTGCAAAGGCTTTACGCTCTGGACCTTCCAGTATTACCTGGGTGCTTCGCTGTCCGGGCAAGCGCCAACCGCGTGGCTTGGGCAATTCGGAGGCGAAGAAGAAATTGCTCACGCGCTCTTCATCTACGAGTCGATGCTCCAACTTGGTAACGGGTGTTACTTCGATCCACAACCAGTCGATTGCTTTAAATGTATGTGAGCCTGCAGAAGCAGCCACTTTGCCTCCGCGATAGATGCCGCGGAAGGTGCCTTCGAAATGGAGGAAGTTGCCTGCTGGTCTCACGGTTTCACGGTGGTTTTGGTTTCTGTAACGGAGTGCTGAACCAATTGCACTTCCACACGTCTGTTCATCAAGCGTCCTTCCTCTGTGCTGTTGTCTGCTTTAGGCTCAGTGTCGCCCTTGCCAATGGCGGTGAGTCGTTCGGGTTCAACACCCATCGAGATGATCACGTTGCGCACCGTCTCGGCTCTGCGCTGGGAAAGTTTTTTATTGGAAATAGCATCGCCCACGTTATCGGTGTGTCCAATCACAATCGCATCTAGTCCCGGCGTGTCAATGAGGTGCTGAGCCAATTGCTGGATATCGCTCAATGACGTCGGAATGAGGTTCGCGCTGTTAGTATAGAATTGCACATTGGGCAGCACCACGGGCTTGAACACGGTCTGCTTGGTGGAATCCACCATTTGAATGGTGTCGGTCTTAAACAGTGTGAGCGTATCGACGCGTTCTTTAACACGATCCACATACACGGTGTCGTGTATAATAGTCGATGAACCGCCCTGTGAATCCCCTCCTTGGCATTGTCTTAACAGACCCAATAAAACAAAGAGCAACGGAATAAGTGCGAGCATGCCACAACCCATGTTGCGACATCCACCACGTCGGCCCGGCATATTGAGCAATGACATAGGCGAACAACCCGAGAGCGATCGTGTGGGAGGGGCAGCTACTATCGGAGGAGCTGATGCACTTCCGGAGATATTGGGTTGTGCAGTTGATGTTGTGCTGGGTGCAACAGGAGGCACACTAGGTGTGGTCGTCACATCCGTGTTTACTGCCGTGACGATTGGTTTGATCGGATCCGGTATATGCTCTACCACCTTGCAATAGGCGCGGGCTTTCATACGTCCGTGCCGGCGGTTGTTTTTCAAAGCCAGGAACGTCCACGGCATGCCGTCTTTCATTTCATCCCTTGACCACAGCAAGGTGGCTTCCTTCATTATTGCGGCCTTGGCAGGTTGGCCTACATGCAATAACTCCACAGGCGCATGCATCTGTTGTTGCAGGTAGGGCTGAGGAGGCGTGAGGGTGTGTGCCTCAAATTCTGCTGCTGAAATTTCTAGCGGCTGTTCGAGCTGAAAGCGACCGTGCAATTGAATACCGGATGTCTGCATGTGCGCATACACGGGCGTGACTTTGCCCGTTTGAAATTGCGCATGCAACGTGCCTGTATAATATTTGACGATTTCTGCCATCTCGCCGCTTACAGTGTTTTGAGGTATTCGTTAAACGATGCTTGATCGATGAAGGCATACGAGTCGGCAGGTTGTTTCTTGCGTGTATTGAACGGCGCATCGTCCCAAGCTCCGTTGGGTTGAATGGCATCGTGCAATCCAAATTTGGTGCGTTGCATGCGCGCCGATTGCTCGAGCATCTCCGCGTAATCGGTTGCTATTTGTTTTACCAATTGATCTCGGTTGAGCGTGGCATACTGAAACTCTGATGCGGTGCGCAGATAAAGCAGCAAAAAGAAAGGAACTAACCAGCACGCCCAAATCCAAAAGGCTATCAGAAGTCCTCCGCCCTGTCCGGCCAGTGTGCGATATACGTGAATAGGGAAGTGCTCGCATTGCAGATTTTCGCGCAAGATGCGCTGTTGCTGCGCCGTCATATCGGGATGGTTGGCTTGAAATTCTGCATAGACTTCGACTCTTCTTTTTTCCGAAATACGCTCCGATTCTGAATAAGCAATCAACGAACACAGAGGAAAGGCAACAGTGAGTGCGAGCAGCGACAAAATCAAAAAACGAAAAACAATTGAGAAGTCGGGTAGGCGTTGTAATCGTGTGCGCCAGGTTTGCATCGGCACTACGGGCAACGTTGAAGGATCGATGGATGCTACGGCAATTTCGGGGAAAAGAGGCTTCGACACCAGTGTGATGAGTGCAACGCGCGTCACCATCGCTAGAATGGCACCCACCAATAAGCCGCCCGGAATTCCAATAGCGTATGAGTCGGATAGCTGTGTCATAAAGCGCACGCCTGCCAGCAGACAAATAACGCAGCAGCCCAGGAAAAATCCGGAGGCCGTGCGATAGAGTTGTCGCTCGCGTGTGGCGAGGCGAGACCAGATGTCGCTATTCAATCCGAGCACAACGAGCATCAGGACTTACCGGTTTGGGGTTGGTCTTCGTTGTAGTGCGCTTGTGGATTATCGCTCACCTGCTTCATCTTGATTTGTTCCCACGAACCAATGATGTGCTGATTGATGCGACCCAGGGCTTCGAGTTTGGCCTCTTTGTCTTTCTTGGCTTTTTCCACTTCGAGATAGCGGTATTTTTCCATGTGTATGATGCCATCGGTGCCTTGGTAGATGTGGTCTTCCTTCAGCACGCCGTTCTCTACATTCAGCAAGTAGTTCTGATTTTCGACCATGTAATCATACGGACCTTTGGTGAGCATCATCTTGAAAAAGATGGGACCCATTTCGATGCAGAGAATGACGAGGAAGATGATCCATGGAATGACTCCGCCCACTTCGTGACTGATCTGGATGCGCTTCAACAGTCCGCTATAGGTGTGAGCACTTTCTTCGTTCTTTTTGTATTCTGCGCGCAGCTCGTCGTCTAGTGAACGGATGTCACCGGCGGTTTTATCTAATGATGCTTTCCATGCGGTCACATCGCCCGATTTCAATTCAATGAACTTGTTTTTCTCAGCAGTCTTGTCGTCGATGTTTTTCTGCAGTGCTTTTGCGACGGGACCTTCGCCGTAGGCACGCTTATCCTGCATTTCCAAGCGCTTGTTTTCAACGAGCTCATCGATTTTGTCGTCGTACACTTTAAGCTCAGCTTCATAGCCTGCTAGTTTGCCTTCGAGTTCGGCTTTGTCTTTTTCGAGAATCGCCTTGCGTTGTGCGAAAAGCGAATCGGATTGCATGTTTCTTTCTTGCGTGTAGGTCTTTTGGAACTTGTCGAGTTCGTTGTCGATTTCCGATTTTAGGATGCGGATCTCGAGTGGAGCGGAAATCGCGAAGCCTAGGATGAGCGCAATGATAATACGAGGTGCTGCCTGCGCCACTTCACGCCAGGTGACGGTATCGGTGCCATCGCCTTTACCCGTGCTCGACACGATGAAGCGATCTAGGTTGAAGATGATGAGTCCCCAGGCAATACCGAAAAGCACGGTGCCGATGAGGAACCCGATGCCGGCTGCCTCTTGTTGATCCATCGCATACGCTTTTGGACCAAATGCGGTAAAGAAGGCAAAGCCACCCGATACCA
>JAURKF010000205.1 GCA_030831885.1 Flavobacteriales bacterium | reverse complement strand
TTTACGGCCAATGTGGAGCAGGAGTTTGACGAGATAGCCGAAGGTAAGCTGCCTTGGCAGGAGATGATGAAGAAGTTTTATAAGCCATTTCATGAAAATGTGGCCTATACGATTGAGAATGCTTCCAGGCAGTCGGGCGAGCGTGAACTGGGCACTGATCCGAAGAGCAGTAAACCGGTTATCGCACGCATAGCGCGCTTTGGACCTGTAGTGCAATTGGGTGGCAGTGAGGATGAAGATAAGAAGTTCGCATCTCTTCGGGCGGGCCAAAGTATTGGAACCATCACACTTGACGAGGCCCTTAAGTTGTTTGATTTACCTCGACTTGTCGGAGAATATCAGGGGCTACCGGTCACGGCGGCATTCGGACGTTTCGGTCCTTTTGTAAAATGGGGAAGTTTGTATGCTTCTCTGCGCGTGAAAGAAGGAGATGATCCTTTTACAATTGAGTTGAATCGGGCTATTAAGCTCATTGAAGATAAGATTAATGGTGTCAATGCTGCGTTGATTCAGAAATTCGATGAGCAGCCGGAAATTCAAATTATTCAAGGACGTTTTGGCCCCTACATAAAGCGGAACAAGGATAACTTTAAGCTTCCAAAGGGTAGCGATGCGAAAACAATATCGTTATCAGAAGTGCTGGCAACTATAACTGAGCAGGAAGCGAATCCTGCTGCACGCAAGAAGGCCGCTTCCAGAAAGCCAGTCGCTAAGAAGGCGGCGCCCAAGAAGGCTGCAGCTAAAAAATCTGCCCCAAAGAAATCCGCAAAGAAGTAGAATTTCATATCAACATCCCAACGTTTAGAATCGGATTCATAGAGCCTTTTCTATTTTGAGCGTTGCTGCATTTTCGCAGCATGGATATTTCCGTTTTTTTGACTCCTAGCGCATTACGGGATGAAATGACGTCGCCGGTGATGCCTTCTCATGTCGAACAACACGTTCGGTTTTTTGAGGGGGATGCTTCAGAACTCGAAGGAATGAAAGTTGCCATTATTGGCGTATGCGATAATCGCGGCGCTGTCAGCCAATGCAAGGCTGCCGAAGCACCGGATGTCATTCGTAAATTTCTTTACAGGCTGCATTGGTTTGATGGAAGCCTTCCCGTTATTGACCTAGGAAATATAAAGGCCGGCAATGAACTTACGGATACCTATTACGCGCTGAACAAGACGTGTGAAGTGTTGTTGCGCCAGGGAATTGTGCCATTGATTATTGGCGGTACTCAAGATTTGACGTACGCTATGTATCAGGCATATGAGCACATGGAGCAAACGGTCAATCTGGTTACAGTCGACTATCGACTGGACTTTGGCAAGAGTGATGGTGATATTCACTCGAAGAACTATTTGAATAAAGTAGTGCTTCACAAACCGAATTATCTTTTTAACTACAGCAACATCGGCCATCAACGCTATCTTGTGGAAAGTGATTTGTTGGAACTAATGGGCAACATGTATTTCGATGCTCATCGACTGGGCGATATTCAGTCGGCAATTCATAGAAGTGAGCCCACGCTCCGAAATGCTGATATATTGTCCATTGATGTGAGCGCTATCCGAATGGGTGAGTCGCCGGGTACCACCCATGCCGGCCCGAACGGATTCTACGGTGAAGAGGCTGCTCAATTATGCCGATATGCCGGGATGAGTGATAAACTCACGTCAGTCGGAATTTTTGAGGTAGATCCTAGTATGGACATCTCCGGACATACGAGTCATTTGGCTGCCCAGCTCATCTGGTGCTTTCTAGAGGGTGTTTCGCAACGCAAAGGGGACTACCCTAAGAGCGATTACACTGAATATTTCAAGTATATGGTTCCCATAACACATGATGGGCATGAACTCGTATTTTACAAAAGTCACCTGAGTGATAGATGGTGGATGGATGTGCCTTACCCCGCGGGTTCATCGGCAAAATATGAGCGCCACCATTTGGTGCCTTGCACATACGAAGAGTTTCAACAGGCCTCTTCCGAGGAAATGCCTGACCGATGGTGGAAAACCTACCAGAAACTTGTTTAAGATCAATCCTTCTGTTACTGAGAAAAATAGGTGGGTGAGTTGATTTTTTTTTGGTCAATTGAAAAAAGCTTTATATTAGCGTTTTTGCAACCGGATTTTTAAAGAAACCAAACCAAGCAATAAGTACTTTTTATGAAGAGAATTCTTGTCTCTATAAGTCTCGTTTTCTGTGTCCTGACGGCCTTTGCTCAGCAGGACCCCCAGTTTACAATGTGGCAGTATGATCGTCTTTCAGTAAATCCTGCCATGTCCGGAATTGATCGGATGCATTGTATTACAGCGTTGCACCGAGATCAGTGGGATGGGTTGGACAAAGACCCGAAAACCTATCTGTTCAATTATAGTGGTATGTACGGGGCCAAACAGAATATAGGCATGGGTGCTACGATTTACTCAGAAGTGTTGGGCCAACAGCAAAATACAGTTATCCGATTTTCTCCTTCTTACCATCTTGCCATCAACAACGGAAGCTTCTTCTCTGTTGGCGCATCGGTTGGGATGTATCAATCAAAATTGGGTGCCAACTGGGTGTTCATTGATTCGGGCGACCCAACAATTCCGGTGAGCTCGAAATCACAAAGTGGTGCTGACATAGGTTTTGGTTTAAACATTTACAAGCCGAATCAATATTATTTCGGGGTATCATCCACGCACCTTGCAGGTCCAAATTTGGATGATCTCGGAATCCAAATGGCTCGTCACTATTACGTAATGGGTGGTTACGAGGCTGCTGCAGGTTCTGATTTAGTAATTCGCCCAAATGTGCTATTCAAAACAGATGGTACTGCGAGGCAGATAGATGTAAATGCGGATCTTCTCTTCAAGAAAATGTTTTGGGGTGGCCTTGCATACAGACTGGGTGACGCTATCGCACCTTATGTAGGTTTTCAGAAGGATTTCCCCATGATTGATCAAGGTGTTCGCACAATCAATCACGGAATTAAGTTAGGATATTCGTATGATGTGACTACTTCATTACTGAAGGATTACTCAGCAGGTTCACACGAGATTTTCTTAACCTACTGCTTTAAGATTAACAATGTGGATAATGGAGGTGGGCATAGTAATCCTCGCTTCTTGTAAAATAAATTGAAACTTACTCAGTTGATGTTACGTAAGGTGCCATCCAGCTGAAACTTTTAGATACCGCGAACAAATTTTTTAGTAATAACCAGGCTTATATTTTTTGAATTGAAGAGTTGATTGTTTACTAAAATAGGAAATCATGAAAAAGTCGTTTTTGTTTTTAATCGTAGCCGCAGTTTTCGCCAGTTGCAGATATGGCGCGAGCGGTGAGCTCATCGGTGCGTATCGCGCCGCGGAGTGGGAACAAATTAATCCCTATGGGATGAATTATATCCATTTCGGGTCATTCACTATGGGTCCAAGTGATCAGGATGTTCCATACGCTTTGAACACTAAGTCAAAGACGGTAACAATTCCGGCATTTTATATCGACCAAACGGAAATCTCCAACAATGAATACCGTCAGTTCGTGCAATACGTGCGGGATTCGCTAATGCGCGATTTCCTTGCTAATGCTGATGTTGAAGGTTATAAGCAGCCGGATCGTGATGACGGTCGTGACTGGGAAGTCTTCATTAATAAAGGCTATGTTCTGAATTGGGAGGAGCCAATCGATATGCAAAATGAAGATGTATTTGAAAACATTTTCAATGAATTCTATTTGCAGGGCGCAGATAAATTCTACGATCGTCTAGAAGTGGACAATCGCAAAATGAAGTACCGCTACTGGTGGATAGACTACAAAAGTGCAGCTGTAAAGGCTGGAAAAGATGAAGAGTATGGTGAGGTAAACTCGCTTAACCAGCTCCACTCAGTTAGAGGCCACAGCGACCGTGCTCAGTTTATCATTGAGGAGCAAACTAACATTTACCCAGACACACTATGTTGGGTAGCAGACTTTACCTATGGTTTCAATGAACCACTTACAGAGAATTATTTCTGGCATCCTGCGTATGATGATTACCCTGTTGTAGGTGTAACCTGGGGGCAATGCCAGGCATTCTGTGCATGGAGAACTCAAATTTTGAATGAATTCAAATATTCTGTGGGAGAGCCATTTGTTCAGCGTTTCCGCTTGCCATCCGAAGCAGAATGGGAATTTGCATCACGCGGCGGATTGGAATTGTCGCCCTACCCTTGGGGGGGACCTTATATACGAAATTTCATGGGTTGTCCGTTGGCTAACTTCAAGCCTATGCGCGGCGACTATGTAGAAGATAACGGCTGTCACACTGTCCCTGTCAACTCATACTGGGCGAATGATTATGGATTGTGGTGTATGGCCGGGAACGTTGCTGAGTGGACGAATACTTCATATGACGAATCAGTCTATGAGTTTACACACGACATGAGCTCAGAATACGAGTATCGTGCTCAGCAAGATGATCCCCCAAGCATGAAACGTAAAGTTATACGCGGTGGCTCCTGGAAAGACATCGGGTATTATATTCAGACCGGTACGCGCTCATACGAGTACCAGGATACTGCAAAGTCGTATATCGGTTTCCGATGTGTGATGAGCTATCTTGGTCGTGGAAAGAACGTATCGCCTGAAGACTTTAACGAGAGTGAAGAATAATTAATTAAAACCAATTTTTATTAACCCTTACAAGCGTTTAGAAAATTATGAAACCTGGAAGTAAAGCGTGGAAAAAGTTTATGGCAAAGCTCTACGGTATTGGAGCTGCAGTAGTAATTATCGGTGCGATGTTTAAAATTCAGCACTGGCCATTTGCATCCTTATTATTAGTTGTTGGATTGAGCACAGAAGCTGTGATCTTCTTCTTCTCGGCCTTTGAACCATTGCACGAGGAGCCCGATTGGTCTCTCGTTTATCCCGAACTAGCTCTTCCTGAGGAAGCAAAGCACTCGTTGAAGGAGCAAAATAAGAAGAGCACCCGCCAAGTTGGTGGAGGTGGAAGCGGAGTTAGTGCTCAGCTGGATCAAATGCTCACTGAAGCTAAGATTGAGCCCGAGCTGATTGCAAGTTTGGGCGACGGCATGCGCGCTTTCAGTTCACAAGCTAAGGATTTGTCTGATATTTCAGCACCAGCAACTGCTTCCAAGGAGTATGCTTCTACATTGAAGACAGCTACTGAAAAGGTGTCGTCATTGGCTGATACCTATGCAGCAGCATCTGAATCGCTTACAGGTCTTTCCGATCAGGCAAGAAATGGCCAAGCCGCCGGTGTGCACTTGCAGAAGATGACTGAAAATCTTCAGTCGTTGAACAGCATGTATGAGTTGCAGCTTCAGGACTTGGAGAAAACTCGCAGCATGTACGGTAATATGAACGAACTCGTTAAGAATCTTGCAGACTCTGTGGAAGACACCAAGCAATACAAGGAGAACATCTCTGAGCTTTCACGCAACCTGAAATCGCTCAACACGGTTTATGCAAACATGCTTAACGCAATGGGAACAGCCCGCCAATAATTGTTTAGCGCTGCTCTGAAAAGGAACAACCAAAACAACCAATCTTAAAGTTTAGAAAATGGCAGGCGGAAAAGAAACCCCCAGGCAGAAGATGATCGGTATGATGTACCTCGTACTCACCGCACTTCTTGCAATGAACATATCGAAAGATGTATTGAATGCGTTTATCCAGATCAACAAGGGTTTGGGTAAAACCTCCGATGTATTGCAAACTAAGGCTCAGGCGACCCTGGCTGGATTGCGCAACGCAAAAGAGGCCGACAAAGCAGCTCCTTTCCTTGCGAAGGCTGAGGAAGTTTCAAAAATCGGTGATGAACTCATCGAGTATATTGAAATTTTGAAAGCGCGCACTATTGCGTGCTCAATGAACGGCGACCCGGCAGGAGAGCAGTTTGAAAACTACATGACAAGCGACAAGAAGAGGGCAATTGATTTGTCGTCTACGGAGGGTCGTGAAAAGGTTACCAAGCTTGATGAAAACCAAAACAACACCACGTT